>JAJLKS010000447.1:0-7060 GCA_033838765.1 Alphaproteobacteria bacterium | reverse complement strand
CGATGCCTTCGATCTTCGCGCCCATGGCGACGAGGCAGCGCGCGACATCGCCGATTTCGGGCTCGCGGGCGGCATTTTCAAGCACGGTTTCACCCTCGGCGAGCGTGGCCGCCATCAGGAGCGTGTGCGTGGCGCCGACGGAGACGATGGGCGAGCGGATGACGGCGCCTTTCAGGCCCTTCGGCGCGGAAGCATGGACATAGCCTTCGACGAGGTCGATCTCGGCGCCCATCTTCTGCAGGCCCTTTATATAGAGATCGACGGGGCGCGCGCCGATGGCGCAGCCGCCGGGCAGCGAGACCCTCGCCTCGCGGCAGCGCGCCATGAGGGGGCCGAGCACCCAGAAGCTCGCGCGGATCTGCGAGACGATTTCATAGGGCGCGGTGGTGGACTTGATGTCCTTCGCATGGAGCGTCATCACGTCCGCATCCGCGCCGCTATCGACCGAAATACCGGCGCCGATGACGCCGAGGAGTTTCGAGAGCGTGCGCACATCGGCAAGGCGCGGCATGTTGGTGAGCTTGACCGGCTCATCGGTCAGCAGGGCAGCCGTCATCAGCGGCAGGGCCGCGTTTTTCGCGCCGCTGACGGGGATCGAGCCCTTGAGGCGGCGGCCGCCGCGAATGTGGATGCTGTCCATGACTTGTGTCCGATCAGGCGTTTGCCGGTTTATAGGGGGCCTCTACCCCCGAGTCACGAGGGAGGGCGCGATGCGGCCCTTCTCGCGCCGGATCGGGGCATTTTCGAGGGGCCAATCCGGCTATTTCGCGTCCTTGCGGGCGCGGGACTGGCTTTTCCGCTTCTTGAGATTGTCGCGGAGCGCCTCGGCGAGGCGGGCCTGCTTGGCCTTGGCCTCCTGCGTCTGGGCGGCGCGGTCCACCCCCTTGCCGCCGGGGGTGCGGGAATCGAAGCCTGTGCCTGTCTTTTTCATCAATTTCACTCGGATTGGGGATTCACGTTCGGGGGGAAGATAGTGCGTTGCGGCATCTTGCGCGAGGGGTGTTGCTATGGCACTATCCGCGCGCTTCGGAAAGCCCGGCCCCGCGCCGGGCCCCAAGGGTTCGTTTACCATTCGGAGCGAGACTTCCAGCGCCTTCAAGGCGCAGCGCGGCGGCGGGTTTCACCGCCTCCCGGCATGCTGTTGTAGCTCAGTGGTAGAGCACTCCCTTGGTAAGGGAGAGGTCGAGAGTTCAATCCTCTCCAACAGCACCATTTTCCTTCTCACAAACACTCATATATCGCCGCCAGCAGCGCCTTGTTGCGGGGGTTTTGCCAGCGGGGGCCCATGTCGTTGGTGACGTAGCCGAAGGCGGTGCGGGCCGCGGGGTCGCAGAAGCCGAGGGAACCGCCTGCGCCGAAATGGCCGAAGGCTTGCGGGTTCGGCCCGAGGGGGCGTTCGGCCTGGGGGAGCTGGAAGCCCAGCGCGAAGCGCGACTCGCGCTCCAGAATCCGGTCGGGGCCGAAGGATTGCTCCTCCGTGGCGGCGGCGAGCATGGCGGGTGAGAGAATATCCACGCCATCGATGCTGCCGCCTGCGGCGAGCGCCGAATAGACGCGGGCGATGCCGCGCGCCGAGCCGTGGCCATTGGTCGAGGGGATTTCGGCCTCGCGCCATTCGGGACGGTTGACCCAGCCGGAACCGGAAATGCCCGGCGGGTTCCAGTAGGTGTTCCATTTCATCAGCGTGTCGTCGTCAAGCTCGCCCTGCGGGCGTTCGGGCAGGATGGTCGGCCAGAGGAACTCGGCGGCGCGGTGATGCTCCGTGGGCGGAAGGCCGATATGGACATCGGCACCGAGCGGGCCCGCGACCTCATCGCGCAATATCCGGCCGACGGTGCGGCCGCTCGCGCGGCGGACAAGCTCGCCCACGAGATAGCCGAAGGTGTTGACGTGATAGCCATGCGCGGTGCCGGGCTGCCACCAGGGCGTTTCGGCGGCAAGCGCCTCCGTCATCCGCTTCCAGTCGAGCGCAGCGCCGTCCGGCAGGTCGTCACGGATGGCGGGGAGGCCCGCCTTATGCGAGAGCATGTGGCGGAGGGTGACCGTCTCCTTGCCGCCCACTCCGAACTCCGGCCAGAGGCGATGGGCCGGCGCATCGAGATCGAGCACGCCCCGCTCCACCAGCCGCAGGGCGACAAGGGCGGTGAAGGCCTTGCCGACGGAAAAGAAATTCACCAGCGTATCGCGGGCCCAGGGGCGCGCGCGGCATCGCGGAAGCCGCCCCAGAGATCGCAGACAAGGCGGCCATCGACCATGAGCGCCACCGCGCCGCCCGGCTCGCCCCGCTGCGTGAAATTCTCGGTGAAGGCCTCGCGCAGCCGCGCGAAACGCGGGTCGCAGGTGCCGTTGATCGGGATGGCGCTCATCGCGTGAGCAGCATGAGAAGCGGCAGGGCCATCAGCACCTGACCGCCGTAATAGGTCGTCCAGACGAGGACACCGCGATATGGGACCGGCCCGCGAAACTTGTCGAGCGCGATGATGCTGTCTGAAAACATGAAGAGGATCGCGCCGAGGCCGAGGATGGGCGCGGCTTCCGGGATCGCCAGCGCGGTGAGCACCATCACGAGGATGACGGCGAGATAGGCGCCGACGGGAAGTTTCATCCTGCCGAGGCGGGAGGCGAGCGACCAGTAGACAGCGAGCGCGGCGAGGCCGACGGCGAGCGAGACGGCTTTCAGGGCAAGTGTGTCCGGCCCGGTGGCGATGGGCGCCATGACCGCGATATAGAAGAGGTGGCTGACAAGGAAGGCGGCGAGGCCGCGCATGAAATTGCGAGGGTCGCCCTTCATGGCGAGGAAGAGATCGCCCGCGCTGGAGAAGAAGAAAGCGGCGGCGAGGAGAAGCAGCGGCAGGGCCGGCCCCTGCCCCAGCGCCAGAAGCGGCAGCGGCACGAGGAGGCCGATCGATGCCGTCTTGAGGCCGGTGCGGAGCGCGGAAGGCGGCTGGCGCTCGATCACCTGATAGGCGGTGGCGGCGGCAAGAGAGGCGAGCGCGAGCGCAATGCGAAGCCAGTCGAGCCCGTCACCCGTCATGAATATCTGCTGGAGCACCGTTTCCCCCTCCCGTCGGTTTGCCGGATTCGTTATTCATGGCCATGATCGGCGAAGAGACGCAGGTACAAAAGGACCAAATATGAACAGCGGCGCCCGCGCCATCGACAGTCCGCAAAATGCGCGGGCAAAGACATGGCTGGCGCTGACGGAAGCGCGCGGCATCCGCAAGCATGGAGAATTCCTGCTGTCGGGGCGGAAAACCGTGCCGGAGGCGCTTGCGGCGCATGGGGACCGCTTCACGGCGGCGCTGGCGCGGACGGAGAGCGAGCTCAACCGGCTTTCGCTGCCCGCCCATGTGGAGCGCTATGTGCTGGCAAAGCCGCTTTTCGAGGCGCTGGACACGAACGGGACCGGCTTTCCCTTACTGGTGGGCCGGGTGCCGGAATTCGAAGCCGCCGATTTCGCGGCAGCGCCCAGGGGCCTCGAACTGGTGCTGGCGCTTGGCGATCCGGCCAATCTCGGTGCCGTTCTCCGCAGTGCGGCGGCCTTTGGCGCCAATCGCATCGTGCTGATCGAGGGGGCGGCGCATCCCTTTCACCCGAAGGCGCTGAGGGGCGGGGCCAATGCGCAATTTGCGCTCACCTTCCTCAAAGGCGGAAGCTGGGAAGGGCTGGCGGGCGCAAAGGGGCCGATGGCGGCGCTCGACGGCGAGGGAACCGACATCGAAGCCTATGGCTGGCCGGAAAACCTGCGGCTGGTGCTGGGGGAAGAGGGACAGGGGCTGCCCGCCGGCCTCAAGGCGGAAAAGCTGGCGATCCGCACGACCGGGGCGGTCGAATCCCTCAATGCGACGGTGGCGGCGAGCCTTGCGCTGGCGGCCCGGTTCCGGCATCTGCCTCGGTAAAAATCTCCGGTGTGATCCGCGCGGCGCAGCGGTGCGTAGGAAGGTTGTGAGAGCTGGAATGTGAGCCAGCGGATCAACTCCTCCCCCGGAGAAGGCCCCCTGACCGTGAATTCGCTACTCAAATTCGTTGCGGCTCTTGCAATCGTGATACCCGCCCTGACTGTTGGCGCGGATGCGACAGCGCCGGCTTCCTCCCCCGAGCCGGCGCTGTCTTTCCGTGTCGAGCGCGGCGGCACACCCATCGGCACACACACCATCCAGTTCACGGAGACAGGCGACGAACTTCATGTCGCCATCGACATCAATCTTGCCGTGAGCTTCGGGCCAATCACGGTTTTCCGGTACACGCATACGAACCGCGAGATATGGCGCGACGGGAGGCTTGTCGCCATCGAGACGGAAACGGACGATGACGGACGCCTTTTCAGCGTCAGCGCGAAGATGACCGATGAAGGGCTCGAAGTGACGAGCTCGGAGAACGGCACTTTCATTGCGCCGGAAAACATCATTCCGACGAGCTACTGGAACCCGGCGACGATCGAACAGACGCAACTTCTCGATACACAGCGTGGCCGCATCATCGAGGTTCAGGTGAACGAGACGGCGACGCGGGAAGCCGTGCTCGACGGTGAAACGCTGTCCGTGCGCGAATATGAGATGACCGGCGATCTGAAGCTCAAGCTCTGGTATTCGCCGCAAATGGAATGGCTGAACGTGATCTTCAGGGCGCGCGGAGCCGACGTCGACTATCACGTCGAGCGCTTCGACCGCGAGCGCGTGCAGAGGCTGGCACTCCAATGAACAATATTGTCTGGATCACGGTTGCAAGCTCGGGCATCGGGCGGGCGCTGGCTCTGCGCATGGCGCGCGAAGGCTGGCGCGTGGCAGCCTCGGCGCGGCGCAAGGAAGAACTCGAAAAGCTCCGCGACGAAGCGGCAGGCGAGATTGCCGTCTATCCGCTCGATACGACGAAGCCGGACGACGTGAAAAGCATTGTTGCGAAAATCGAGCGCGAGATGGGGCCGATTGCGACGGCGGCGCTATGCGCGGGCACCTATGAGCCGGTGCTGGCACGCGAACTGACGGCTGAGAAGGCGCGGCCCGTCTTCGAACTCAATTTCATGGGCACGGTGAACTGCCTCGAGGCGCTGATTGCGCCGATGCGCGCGCGGAAGGCGGGGCGCATCGCCGTGGTGGCCTCGCTCGCGGGCTATTTCGGCCTGCCGACTTCCGCCATCTATGGCGGCAGCAAGGCGGCGCTCATCAATATGGCGGAGGCGCTGCGACCCGATCTCGCGCTCGATGGCATCAAGCTCCAGATCGTCAATCCGGGTTTCGTGAAGACGCCGCTTACCGACAAGAACGAATTTCCGATGCCGTTCCTGATGGATGTGGACGATGCTGTGGAGGCCTTCTATCGTGGGCTCCAGTCGGACCGTTTCGAGATCACCTTTCCGCGGCGCTTCTCGCTGATCCTGCGGCTTGTGCAGATGCTGCCCTACCGGCTGTCGCTGGCGCTGACCGCGAAGACGATGCCGAAGCGGGCGAAAGCTACTTCCTGATTTCCTCGTAAGCCGCGAGCGCGCGGGTACGGGCGGTGCCATGATCGACAATCGGCCTTGGATAGGACTTGCCTAGCGTCACGCCCGCTTTCGCGAGCACATCGGAGGGTGCTTCCCAGGGGCGGTGGATGTGGCGCGCATCGAGACGTGCAAGTTCGGGCACATAGCGTCGGACATAATCGCCTGCGGGATCGAATTTCTCGCCCTGCAACACGGGATTGAAGATGCGGAAATAGGGCGCGGCATCGGCGCCGGAGCCAGCCACCCATTGCCAGCTCGCGCGGTTCACCGCGAGATCGGCATCGACCAGCGTATCCTCGAACCATTCCGCGCCGCGCCGCCAGTCGATCATCAGATGCTTGATGAGGAAGGAAGCTGCGACCATGCGCACGCGATTGTGCACCCAGCCCGTCTGCCAAAGCTCGCGCATGCCGGCGTCGACGAGCGGATAGCCTGTCATGCCCTTCGTCCAGGCGAGGAAGGCGGCATCGTCTGCCGCCCAGGGGAAGGCATCGAATTCGCTCTTCCAGTTTTCGCTGACCATGGAGGGCCAGTGGAAGATGAGATGAAAGGCAAAGTCACGCCAGCCGACCTCGCGCAAGAATGGATCGGCAGCAGCGGCATTGCCTGCCTTCGCCTCGGCGGCGGCGCGCGCGACATGCCAGATGCGGCGCGGCGAGACCTCTCCCCAATGAAGATGCGGCGAGAGGCGCGATGTGCCTTCGCGGTCCGGCAAGTCGCGGGCATCGCGATAGGCGGACATGGCATGATCGACGAAAGCGGACAGCCGCTCGCGCGCGCCCTGCTCGCCCGGCTGCCATGTTTCGCGCAGGCCACCCGCCCAGTCCGGCTTTACGGGCAGGAGGTTCCATGCCTCGAGCGCATCGGAGGCAACCGGCGTGGCACCCATGATTTTTTCCGGCGGGGCGAGCGGCGCGTCGAAAGGCTGCTGCGAGAGCGAGCGCCAGAAGGGTGTGAAGACCTTGTAGGGATCGCCGCTCCCCGTTTTCACCTGCCAGGGCTCGGCAAGGAGCGAGCCGTTGAAGCTCGACACTTCGACGCCCTGTTCCGTCAGCGAGGATTTCAGCGCCTTGTCGCGGGCGACCGCATGGGGCTCATAGCAGCGATTCCAGAAAATCGTCGAAGCGCCGGTATCGGCTGCAAGGCGGGGCAGGATGTCCGCCGGACGGCCGTGACGGAGGATGAGCGGCGCGCCGAGCCTTCCCAGCGCAGCGGACAGGGATGCAAGACTGTGGTGCAGCCACCAGAGCGAGGCGGCGCCGGGCATTTCATCCGGATCGAGGATGAAGAGGGGAACAAGCGGGGCGCCTGCGCGCGCCGCGGCATCGAGAGCGGGGTTGTCGTCGAGCCTCAGATCGCGGCGGAACCAGACGATGACAGATGCGCTGCTCCGGTCTGTGGACTTTTCCCGCGGCATTTCGATCCTGTGAGGGCAGAGTTTTCTTCTATTCGATACGGGCCTCGCCTGAAGGCGGATCAGCCGCGCCGATGCGGCCCGAAGAAAAGCCCGTCAGACGCCAGCCGGGCGCGGCAAACCCGCCGACCGGGTAGTGATGAGCCATGCGGCAATCCCACAGG
>JAJLKS010000446.1:0-5435 GCA_033838765.1 Alphaproteobacteria bacterium | reverse complement strand
GCCCGTGCCGAGATGCGCGCCGCGCATCACGCGCGCCGCGGCGATCCCGCAGAACGCTTCGCCGCAATGGATGCCGATGGCGATGGCAAGGTGACGCTTGGCGAGATGCAGCAGGCAGCCGAAAAGCGCATGGCCGAGCGTGGCCGTGAAGGCGGTCTTTCCGAACGCCATGCAGAGCGTATGGCGGCTCATTTCGAGCGGGCCGATGCCGACAGCGATGGTGCACTGACGCTTGAGGAAATGCAGGCTGCGAAAAAGCACTATGGCAAGGACGGCACCAAGGGTGCTGGCCAGAAGGACGGGAAACAGGGCGGCTATTTCGCGCGCCTCGACACGGACGGCGATGACAGGATTTCCAGCGCGGAATTCCTCGCCGGGTCCGGCCGGATGTTCGAGCAGCTCGATCGCAACAGCGACGGCAAGATCGAACGTGGCGAAGGCCGCAAGCATCGCTGAAGCGATGCAGGTGAAGTTCCAGCCGATCCCCGCTAGGCTTCGGCTGGAGACGCCCCGTCGCGCGGGGGCGCGGGCTCTGGCCGGCGCCCCTGGCCTGTGCCGGGGAAGAAGCGGCAAGGGAGGACGCGTGCGCGTGCAGGAAGCGCCGGACGATGAACTGGTGGCTGCCGTCGCGCAAGGCGACGGCCAGGCCTGTGCCGTTCTGATGGAGCGTCATCTCGGCCGGATCGTGGCGCTTGCCCGCCGCATGATGGGCAATCAGGCCGATGCGGAGGAAATTGCACAGGAAGTTTTCCTCCGTGTCTGGACCAACGCCGGCAAGTGGGAGCCGGGCCGCGCCCAATTCGGCACCTGGCTTCACCGCGTTGCGGCCAATCTCTGTCTGGACAGGTTGCGCCGCCAGCGCAGCACGGTCGATATCGACGATTTGCCCGATCTCGTCAGCGCAGAGCCAGGCCCTGACAGGCGGCTCGAAGCGGACGAACTCGCAGCCCGCGTCGAGGCCGCATTGCAGGAATTGCCGGAGCGGCAGCGTGCCGCCATCGCGTTGTCTCACTATCAGGGGTTGAGCAATACCGAAACGGCGGAAATTCTGGACGTGAGTGTCGAGGCTGTTGAGTCGCTCCTGTCGCGCGGCCGGCGGCAGCTCCGGAGCCTGCTTGCGACGGAAAAGGACGAATTGTTGCGTTCAAGGGAAACGAGCGCCTGAGCGCTTCGAATGGAATTGACGACGATGAAGAGCGAAATATCACTGGAGCGCCTTGAGGCGATCATCGATGCCTACGGAGCGTCGCCCATGCGCTGGCCGGCCGGAGAGCGAGCCGCCGCCGAAGCGCTGCTTGCCGCTTCAGTGGAAGCGCGGTCGTTGCTTGCCGATGCACGCATGCTGGACGGGATGCTTGCCGCCGCGCCGGTGGAGGCGCCGTCCGATGCGCTCGTCGCGCGGCTGATGGCGGCGCGCCCGCGAGGCGCTGCCGCGCCTGCAGGCCCTGCACGGCCGCAAGGCTTTTTCCGGGAGCTTGTCGCGTCCGTCTGGCCCTATGGTTCGCCCGTGCTGCCTGCCGGTGCGCTCGCCGCTTCGATTATGCTCGGCGTTGCGCTTGGCTCCGTTTCCGAATTCACCGTTATTGATGGCGGCCTGACGGCATCGGCGTCCGAGGAGGCGGATACCGATGACCGGCTGATCGCGCTCGCGCTTGCCGACATCACCTGGCCCGAGGAGTGGATGTAATGAGCGAGATGACACCGGCACCGGCCGGAAAGCCCGTGCGCCGCTGGCTTGGCCCGGCGCTGCTTGTATCTCTGGCGTTCAATCTTTTCCTTGTTGCGTTGATTTCCGTGCCCTTCTTCAAGGGGCCGCGCGATGCCGGTTTCGGTCCCATGCCTCGCGGGCATGGCGCAGCGCTGATGCATGGTGCCTTCCGGGAATTGCCGGACGAGGACAGGCAGGAACTGCGCCGCGCGATGCGCGAGAAGTTCCGGGAGATCAGGCCTTATTTCCGGGAAATGCATGAAGCCCGCAATGCGCTTGCCGATGCGCTTGCCGCGGAACCCTATGATGAAGTGGCGGTCCGCGCGGCCTTTGACGGCATGTCGGCGGCGATGACCGCGATGAGCGATATGGGCCGCGATGCGATGATGGAAACCTTCGCAAGGCTGACGCCCGAACAGCGCAAGCGCGTGGCTGAAACCATGCGCAAGGACCGTGACCGGATGATGCGCTGGCGCAAGGACGGAAGCAACGGCGCGGCGGACGATATGCCGCCCCCGCCCATGGAGTAACTGGCACCCGAGCCTGTATAGTCTCCCGGCGAGATTTCTGGGAGACGAAGCGGAATGACCTGGTACCACCCCGGCATGTACGATGCGGGCAGACCCGCCGGCAGCCTTTGGGAGGAAACGGCACCGCCGCTTGAACCGGGCGCCGACCTTGGCCCCAATGCCGGCGAGACATGCGACGTTGCGGTCATAGGCGGCGGCTATACCGGCCTCTCCTGCGCCTATCACCTCGCAAAGGATTTTTCGCTCGATGTCCGGCTGCTGGAGTCGGGGCCGCTTGGCTGGGGCGCCTCGGGCCGCAATGGCGGCTTCTGCACCTTGCCGCCATCTGCCCTTTCCCTGCATGAACTTCTATCGCGCTATGGCGAGACGGAAGCGAAGCGCTTCGTCGCTTCGCAATTCGAGGCGATCTCGTTTGTGCGCTCCTTCGCGGAGGAGCATGGCTTCGACATAGAGCCGCAGGGCGATGGCGAGCTCCATGTGGCGCATGCGCCGTCGCGCTTTGCCGGGCTTACGGACGAAGCCCGTCTGCTGAAGGAAAAATTCGGGATCGCCACAGAGCTTCTGCCGCGCGAAGCGGTGGCGGAGCGCTTCTACGACTCGCGCGAGCAATTCGGCGCGCTGCTCATGCCGGCAAGTTTCGGCCTGCATCCGCTCCGCCTCGCACGGGGCCTCGCCGCCGCGGCAGCCCGGGCAGGCGCAAGACTGCATGGCCGGTCGCCGGTGATCCGCTGGGAGCGGGAGGGGCGGGAGCATCTCCTCGTTACACCGTCGGGCACGGTCCGTGCGCGGCGCGTTGTGGTCGCTACCAATGGCTTTACCCGCGCGCCCATGCCCGCGACCCTTGCCGATCGCATCATCCCGGTCATGTCGAATATCATCGTCACGCGCCCGCTCACCGGCGATGAATGCGCAGCGCAGAACTGGCGGACGGAAACGCCCTGCGCCAACACGCGCAATCTCCTGTTCTACTACCGGATGCTGCCGGACCGCCGCTTCCTGTTCGGCGCGCGGGGCGACACGACCGGAAAACCGGAAGACGGCGCAAGGATGCGCCGCTACATGGAGAGGCGCCTTGGCGAGGTCTTCCCCGGCTGGGCACATGTTGAGATCACCCATTCATGGCGGGGCTTCGTCTGCATGAGCCTCGGCCGGACGCCCTCGATCGGGGTTCAGCCGGATGATCCATCCGTCTTTTTTGCGATGGGCTATCACGGAAACGGCGTTGCCGCGGCCCCGTGGTCCGGCCGGATGCTGGCGCAAGTCATTGGCGGTAAAGAGGATTTTTCCGCCATTCCGGAGGCGATGCGTGGCGCTCCCGCTGCCCTTCCGTTTCCGGCATTGCGTGGCTGGTATCTTCGTGCGGCCCTCGGCTACTATCGGTTTATGGACCTATAGGGCGCGATAGCAGTTTCAAACGCGGGCGGGTTTGCCCCTGCCGGTGTGGACTGCGCGTACCAGACATGCGGGAAATCATGAGCGACCGGGAAAGACAAGGCCCCAAGGGCTGGGCCACGCTGGGAGAATTCAACGCCTTTCTCGCCGAGCGCGGCGAAATCGACTATCTCGACGCGGTGTTCGTCGACATGTGCGGCACGGTCCGCGGCAAGCGTTTCCCTTCCGAAGAAGCCGACAAGGTTTTCACCAGCGGCGTGCAGATGCCGCAGTCGATCTATTTTTTCGATGTGACCGGCGTTAACGAAGACGTGCTCGGCATGGGCTTCTCGGACGGCGACCCGGACCGGCAGTCGCGGCCGGTTGCGGGCTCCATCGTTCCCGTTCCCTGGGCCTCGATGAAGCAGGCACAGGTCCTTATGACCATGCTCGATAATGACGGCGCGCCGCATATGCTCGAGCCGCGAAACATTCTTGCCAATGTCGCAAACAAGCTGTCCGGGATCGGTCTGCGCGCAACCGTTGCCTGCGAGTTCGAGTTCTACCTGCTCGACAAGGAACTGGACCGGAAAGGCAGGCCCCAGCCTCCCATCAATCCGGCGACCGGCGCCCGCGAGACAGCGCATGAGGTCTATGGCATTACAGAACTCGACGGTTTCATGTCGTTGCTCAAGGAAATTGACGAGGCGGCGGCGGAGCAGGGCGTGCCCGCATCGGGCGCAACGGCTGAATTCGCCCCCGGTCAGTACGAGATCAACCTCAAGCATGAAGATGACGTCGTTGTTGCAGGCGATCACGCGATCATGCTGCGGCACCTGATCGGTGCTGTGGCCCGCAAGCACAACTTTCTCGCAAGCTTCATGGCCAAACCCTTCGTCAACCAGACGGGCAATGGCATGCATGTCCATTGCTCGGTGCTGGACGAGAAGGGCAACAACATCTTCGACGATGGAACCGACGAAGGTTCGGCTCGGCTGCGCCACGCGATCGGCGGGTTGCAGGCGACGCTGCCGGACGCCATGGCGATATTTGCGCCGAACATCAATTCATACCGCCGCTTCGGGCCCAATCTTTTCGTGCCGGTGAACGGAAGCTGGGGATACAACAACCGCTCCGTTGCCTTCCGTGTGCCGAATGGTTCGCCGGATTCGCGCCGTATCGAGCATCGCGTCGCGGGCGCGGACGCCAATCCCTATCTTGTGCTTGCCGCGATCCTGGCCGGCGTTCACCACGGCATCGTGAACGAGATCGACCCGAGCGAGCCGGCGGAAGGCAATGCCTGCGAGATCATGGACGAGAGCATCCCCTTCTACCTCCCAAGCGCGCTGAAACGCTTCCGGAATTCAGATGTGATGCGGAAATATCTCGGCGATCTCTATGTCGACGTCTACGCCGAAACCAAGATGCTCGAATTCGACAAGTTCCAGCGCGCCATCTCGCCGCTGGAGTATGACTGGTATCTTTAGGCTTTTGAGACAGGCAGCGTGAAGCTCACCGTCGTGCCGACGCCTTCGGTGCTTTCGATGGTGAGCGTGCCGCCATGCAGTTCGACAAGCGAGCGCGATAGCGCGAGGCCGAGGCCCGTGCCCTTGTGCGACTTCGAGTGCTGGCTTTCCACCTGCTCGAAGGGGCGGCCGATCTTGGGCAGGGCGCTTGCCGGTATGCCGATGCCGGTATCCTCGACGGCGATGGTGACGAGGCCATCCTGTGCCGTACCCTTGAGATAGATGGAGCCGCCTGCCGGCGTGAATTTTACTGCGTTTGACAGGAGGTTGAGCAGAACCTGCTTCACCGCCCGCTTGTCG
>JAJLKS010000445.1:0-6181 GCA_033838765.1 Alphaproteobacteria bacterium | reverse complement strand
GAGCAGCATCGCGATCCCGACCGCGATCCGGATGATGCGCTGCCTTATTCTTTCTCGCAGCGTTACCGTTGCCGCCATTGCCGGGGTCCGTCCCTTGCCCAGTTCTCTCATGCGCATGATAGGTGTGCGGGAAGCGAAGTTAAAGCGCCTCAAAGCATGCGTTCGAGCGAGTTCAGTACCGTCAGCCGGGCTGTGGTCAGGGTGACGAATGCAGCGGCAAAGGGGATGGCGAGCAAGGCCGGGTAGTGGCCGGGCGCGAGGCCGGAGGCTGCGATGAGGAACATGTCGCCGGCGCCGCCTGCGAAGCCGAGCAGGAGGAAGGTGAGCGCGCCGGCGGCTGTGCCGATCAAGCCGCCTCGAAAGCCGAGATGCAGAAAATGCCGCTGCACCTCGGAAGCGATGAAGCGGTCGCGTGCGCCGATCAAATGCAGCACTTCCACGACATCGCGATTGGCCGAAAGGCCTGCGCGCGTGGCGAAGATGACGATGGCGATGGTCGTGCCCGCCACGACGGCAAGGACGCCGAAGGCAAGCCAGGTGGCGGAACGGGCTGCTCTCATCAATTCGCTGCGCCATTGACGGTGCGTATCGAGCGATGCGCCCGGAGCAGCGGCGGCAATGTCGATTGCAAGCTGCGACAGGTCGGGCGGGCTTTCATTGTCGATACGAATGTCGATGAGGCCCGGCAATGGCAGGTCGTCGGTGACGAGGCCCTGCCCGAGCCAGGGTTCGAGCAATGCGGCGGTTTCGTCGCGGCGCAGCGGTGTCGCGGAGATGATGCCGGGGGCGGCGGCGAGCGCCGACATGACAGCATCGATCTGATCCTCGGCCGCCATGTCGCGCGAAGGGCGAATTTCCACCGTCAGCGAACCGGAAATTTCCGATGTCCATTCGCGGGTCTTGTCATTCACCGACAGGGCGGCGCCGAGCGCGAGGCTTGCGAGGAAGCACATCGCCGCGACGACGAGCATCAGCGGCAGGCCGGTTGCGCCGGCCGCCGGCATGACGCTGCGGGTCTCGACCAGAAGCGACGCAAGCGTGGCGCCGGGCCCGCGCTTCTCCTCGTCATGCGACGGGGGCAGGGGGCGGCTGCGCGGGGGCTGGCGGCGGGGATCAGCCACGGATGGTGAGCCCTCCATTGCGCAGGACGAGTTCGGGCGCGCCTGCTGCATCGACAAGGGCGCGGTCATGGGTTGCGATCAGGACCGAGGTGCCGAGCCTGTTCAGCTCCACGAAAAGCCGCAGCAGCCGCTGGCCCATTTCCGGGTCCACATTGCCCGTCGGTTCGTCGGCGAGCAGCACGTCGGGCTGGGCGACGACGGCCCGGGCGATGGCGGCACGCTGCTTCTCGCCGCCCGAAAGCGGCGGCGGGCGGGCGTTCAACCGGTCGCCAAGGCCGACCCAGGCAAGAAGCTCCTCGACATCGTCGCGATAGGTCTCTTCCTTCCGGCCCTGAATCTTGAGGGGAAGAGCCACATTCTCGTAGGTGGTGAGGTGGTCGAGCATCCGGAATTCCTGAAACACCACGCCGATCCGCCGCCGGAGCGCGGGAAGCTCTGCCCGGGGGAGGGTGGCCACATCCTTGCCGAACATGGTGATGAGGCCGCGCGAGGGGCGGTTTGCCAGGAACATCAGCTTCAGCAGGGAGGTCTTGCCCGCGCCGGACGGCCCCGTGAGGAAGTGAAACGAGCCCGGCGCGAGGTGAAAGCTCACATCGCGCAGGACCTCCGGCCCCATGCCATAGCGCATACCGACATTCTCGAAGCGAATCATGGAGCGACGGTATCATGGAACTATCGGGCGGGCGCAGGTGCGCCGGTGTCTCGGGCCCAGTTTTCCGCCATATTCCGGCGAAAGATGAGAGGGTGTTTACCCGGCTTTAACCACGCCCGTTCTTTCAATAGGCTCATCAGAAGCCCGGCCGCGCGACGCGGCGGGAAAGCTCCGATCGACCGCTCGGAATCGCCGGAATTTGACTGGATGATCATCACCTGCCCGTCCTGCGCCTCGCGTTATCCCGTCAATGCGGCCTCCTTCGAGCCGGCGGGGCGGAAGGTGCGCTGCGCGAAATGCGGCCATAGCTGGCACCAGATGCCTGAGGGGGCGGAGGCGGCCATGGCGGCGCCTGTGGTGCCCTCGCCGTCTGCGGGGCGAAAGAAGATGTTCGGCGAGAAGGCAATGCCCGAGCCTGTGGCGGCCGAAGCGCCGCCCGCCGCCGAAGCCGCGGCCCCGTCCGGCGACGTGACCTTCGCAGATGCGGACAGGCCGCCCGAAACGGCGGAGACTGCCGCCGCCGCCCGGACGAGTGTCGCAGCAGATATCGGCAACCGGTTCCGCCGCGAAGTGCGCCGTGCCGCTTCCATGCGCCGGGGGCGGGCGCTCATTGCGGCTGGCTGGGCGCTGCTTGCCCTGTTCGTCGTGAGTACGCTCGGCGCCGGATATTCCTGGCGTCATGAAATCGCCGCCTGGTGGCCTGCGACGGCCAAGGTCTATGCGGCTGCGGGCGAGGAAATCAATTTGCGCGGTCTCGAGTTCCGCAATGTCGCCTATGAGCGGCAGACGGAGGAGGGGCTGCCGGTTCTCGCGATCTCAGGCGAGGTGGTGAACATCACGGAGAAGCCGGTCGCACTGCCGCGGCTTCGCGTCGGCCTGCGCGACGAGAACCAGAACGAACTCTATCACTGGACCTTCGCTCTCGAAGCAACGGCCCTGCCGCCGAACGAAGCTGCGCCTTTCATCACGCGGCTGTCGAGCCCGCCGCCCGAATCGCGCGATATCGAAGTCCGCTTTGCCGATATTTCGGGCTTGGTGTCGGATGCCGGGCATGCCGCGCCGGATGCGGGCGCAGTGCCCGAAAGCGAATAGCGGATGAGCGGGATTGCGCCGCAGGGCGCAAAGATCGCCGTTCTCTTCCCTGCCGACGAAATTGCGATGCGCGTCAGGGAACTCGCAGCCGAAATCGCGTCTTCCATGGGCCGCGATCTTCTTGTGATTCCGATACTGAAAGGCAGCTTCATCTTCGCCGCCGATCTGTTGCGCGCGTTGCATGAAGCGGGTGCCGAGCCCGATATGGATTTCATCAGCCTGTCGAGCTACGGCGCCGGCACGCAGTCGCTTGGCGAGGTTCGAATCGTTCGGGATACGGAAGCGCCGATCGAAGGGCGCGATGTTCTCGTCATCGACGATATTCTCGAGTCCGGCCGTACGCTTGCCTTCGCAAAGGACCTGCTGATGGCGCGCGGCGCGCGGCAGGTCCGCACCTGCGTGCTGCTCGACAAGCCCGGCAAGCTCGCTGTCGATATGAAAGCCGACTTCACCGGCTTCAAATGTCCCGACAGGTTCGTTGTCGGTTATGGCATGGACGTCGCCCATGCCTGGCGGCAGCTCCCCTTTGTCGGCTATGTGGAGCGCTGAAGCATGGCGCGCATTCTCGTTGCGGAAGATGAGCCGGATGTCCTGACTTTCGTCGTCCGTGCCCTGCGCGGTGCGGGACATGAGGTCGAAGGCGCGGGCGACGGGAGCGATGCGCTGGCGGCGCTGGCGCGCGCGCGGGAGGCGGGGCGGGCGCATGACCTGCTTCTGACGGATATCCTGATGCCGGTGATGGATGGCGTGTCGCTTGCGCTGCTCGCCTCGCGCGACCAGCCTGCGCTTCGCATCATGCTGATGACGGGCTATTCCGACCAGCGCGAACGCGCACATGGCCTCGATGCCATCATTCACGACATATTGCTGAAGCCGTTTACGCTCGACGAGCTCGTCATGCGCGTGCAGTCGGTTCTCGACTAGAAGCGCCGGAGCAGCCTTTCAAGATATTCAAGCTCTATCTGCGGGCGGCCGAGGTCGCGTGCGCGCTCGCGCAGTTCATCGAGAATTTGCTGTGCGCGCTGCATATCGATGCTGTCGGGCACGCCGGACCCCCGGATGTCGCCGCGGCCCGACCCTTCTCCCGGGCCTTGCTGCGGGCGGCCAAGCGGGTCCGAGCGCACCTGACTGCGGCCTTTTCCCTTGCCCGAGCGTCCGGCCATCAGCTTGTCGGCAAGCGCCTGCGAGCCCTCACGCATCTTTTCGATGGCGGTGCCTTGCGAGGCCATTGCGCGGTCGGCGCGGGCAGCATCGAGACGCTCCTTTGCGTCTTCCATCGCGCCAAGCGCCTCCATCAACGCCTCAGGCGGCTCCTCGCCCTTCTCCCTCAGCTTGCCCAGAATTTTGTCGAATTCCTCCTTCAGCTCTTCCTGCTCCGCCGCGAGGTCGTCGAATGGCTTGTCCTCCGACTGAAGACCGAGCTTGCGGTCGGCGTCCGGGTCGAGGCGTAGCATTTCAAGTTCGCGGAACGTGCGGTCCAGAAGATCGCGCTGCGCAGAGATGATGCTGTCCATCTCTTCGATGGTCCGGGCCATGGCTTCTTCGCCGGGGGTCATGCCGAAAGGCTCGTCGGCCAGCTTCAGGTTTTCGAGGATATTCTGAAGTTCATCCAGCAATGCCTGCGCCTGCTCCGTCGCGCCGCTCTCGGCGAGTTCGGCGATCGCGTCGAGCATCGCCTGCAGGTCTTCGGCTGCGATGGTTTCGGCGTCGCCATCCGGCATTTCGTTCAGCATGTCCGGATTGCTGAATGCCGCCAGTTCGGAAATGGCGTTCATGTAGCGGTCGAAAGCATCGCGCAGCTCCTGCGTCAGGCGCGAAATCTCGTCTGCATCGGCTCCTTCCGCCAATGCCTGCGCCAGGGCTTCGCGGGCGGCGCGCAAATCGCGCTCGGCCAGCGAAAGATCGCCATCTTCAATGCGCAGCGCAATCGACCAGAGAAGATCGAATATACCGGTGAGGTCGGTGTCCCGCGTTGCTTCCGTAAGCCGCCAATAGGCTGCGCGCAGGGTGAGGTAAACGACCTTGTCTTCGATGTAACGGTCTGAATCCTGCGTGAAATTATCTATGTAACGGGCAACGCTTGCGCCCGAACGCGGATCGAGCGCGAGCCTGCGGCGCTGTTCGACGATGGCGCGGGCAAGCGGCTTCGTGAATTCGCGTTCCGGCAGCGTGATTGCGACGGGCTCCGTGCGGCCTTCCTGCCCGGCATCGTCCTTCACGGCGAGCGTGATCGTGACGGGCAGTCCCGCCCAGGGATGGGCGGTCAGTTCGGCATAGGTCGTGCCTTCCGCATCGCGCGGACGTTGCGAGGGAAATTTCAGTCCGACGCCCGGTGCAATCACCCGTGGCTCCGGTGCGGAAATCCTTTCATCGCCGGCTTCGACACCACTGCGATCGAGTTCGATCCGCGCTTCGCCGGAGGCGACACCGAAATCATCCCGGACGCGATAGGAAAGGCGCAGAGCACCAGAGGCGGACTGAGCGACGGGCTGGCTGAGTTCGATGAAGGGTGCCGCGTCGGGTGTGACCTCGAAGCGCCAGCCGCGGATCATGCGGCCGCCTTCGGTGAGCATGAGGCCTCCACTTTCCTTCAGCGCCGCATCGATCGAGAAATTGCCTTCGCCGGCCACCTGCAGCTCTTCCGGCTTTTCGCGTTCGCCGTCGTTGCGCTCGAGCACAGGCGCCGCCCGCAGGCCATGCACGCGGATGGAAAGGGTGCTTCCTTGAGGAACCGTGATCGTCTCATCGCTGAGAGGTACGGTTTCGGCATTTGCCTGTTCGAGATAGACCGGCGGCTTGCGCGTGTAGGCGGGCGGCGTCACCCAGGCTTCGATGCTCGCGGCGCGGCCGCCCGCTGCGCCGGGCAAAAGCGCGTCGGCGAGGCGATCCACATGGCCGGGTCCTGTTCCGGCGATGGCCACCACGAGAACCAGCAGCACTGCGGCGCGCAGGGCATAGGGGTCGCGGCTTGCGAGCACGGAATCCGGCAGGCCGAGGCGCAGCCGCGCCATTCGCTCTGCGACCCAGCGGCGATGTGCCGCCCAGAGTGCCGGGTCCCCGCTTTGCGGAGCCGGAACGTCCTCATAGGCCGAGAGCGGCGAATGGGGGAGGCCTGAGGATTTTTCGAGATGCCGCAGCGCATTGTTACGGTCCGGCCAGTGGAAGCCGCGGAAGCCGCGCCAGATGAGCCAGACAAGGCAAGCGCCAAAGCCTGCGAGCAGAATCCAGTGCAACCCGGTGGCGATACCGGAGAACAGCCCGAACAGCGCCAGCGAAACGAAAGCGCCAGCAAGTGCCGCGGCGGGCCAGAGGGCAG
>JAJLKS010000444.1:0-5115 GCA_033838765.1 Alphaproteobacteria bacterium | reverse complement strand
CCACCCCGAATATGCTTCGCGACAGAACGGATCATCTGACAGTGCCCTCCTAGGCTCGCCCGGAAACGCAAGATTGGCGCCCGCCAAGGCAAATGGCCATGCGACCGATTGGCAAGACCGGCCGAAAGCGCCAAACAATGTTATTCGGTCTTTCTAGCATCACCTGAGCCGGGAATTCAGCCCAAATGGCGCTTTGCAGCCAATTTTCGCGTTTGCTGGTTAACCGGCCGCCGCAAGCGGCATGGAATCCGCACCCGTCTGGATGAAGCGCCGGTCCCCGCCTTCAAGCACGAGGGCGGTCAGAACACCGGTCATATAGGCCCCGGTGTCGACGCCGATCCGGTTTGACCTTATCACCACTTCCTCGCTCGGCGTATGACCATGCACCACGATCTTGCCGAAAGAAGCCCCCGATTGCAGGAATTCCTCGCGGATCCAGAGCAGGTCCTCCTCGATCTGGCGATGCAGGGCGATACCGGGCCGTACACCCGCATGAGCGAAGAAATAGCCGCCGAATTCCCTCGATATTTCAAGGGTTTCGAGAAACTGGAGATGGGCCTCCGGCAACGCGCCGATCAGCTGCTCCCGCGCCCGCTCGAAGGCTGCCGGATCGTCGGTCCGTGTAAGCTCCTGAATCCCGTAGGAATGAAGCGTCTCGAGCCCGCCATAATATTTCCAGGTCTTGCCGAATGCAGCATCGCCAAGGAACTGCAGCATGGCGAGCTCGTGATTTCCCTTCAAAAACACATGCTCGAACCCCGCCAGGCGATTGCCCGTCAGCCGGTCCAGAACCTGCTTCGACTGAAGCCCCCGGTCGATGTAATCTCCGAGATAAATCAATATGTTGGTAGCCGAAGGCGCGCGCGCCGCGTCGGCCGCGATCCGCTCGTGAAGATCGGCAAGCAGGTCGTCGCGGCCATGAATATCGCCCACGGCATAGATACGCAGCCCTTCCGGCAGGCCCGCATCGCCCGATGGACCCGAAAACGCACTCTTTATCCGGCCGAATATTCCGCCTGCCACACAAAGCCTTTCGCAGCGCGCAAAAACTTGCGCCGCCATCTCTTCATTGGCCTTCACACTACTGGAAATCCCTGTGCAAACAAGGAGATGAAGCGCAAATTGAAGCAAAGTCGCGCAACCTGTCCATGCTGCATTCGGTCCGGACTGATATATAAGAAGCAGAATGAATAAAGGGCCTTGAGGGGCCCGCAATACTGCGAGGGAGCCCAACTTGTCCGACGCCTCGACAAAATCCAGCGAAACCGGAAATCAGGCCGCCCATCTGGCTTCGGCGCGCCGCACGCTCTCGCTCGAGATCGAAGGCCTCAAAACCCTCATGGCGTCGCTCGACGGCCCTTTTTCAGCCGCCGTCGAGGCGCTCGGCGCAGCAATAGGCCGCGTCATCGTCACGGGCATGGGCAAGTCGGGCCATATTGCCCGCAAGATGGCGGCTACCCTCGCCTCCACTGGAACCCCCGCCCAATATGTCCATCCCGGCGAGGCATCCCATGGCGATCTCGGCATGATCACCAGCGACGACGTGATCCTCGCCCTTTCCTGGTCGGGCGAGACGGCTGAACTGTCGAGCATCATTTCTCACGCGAAACGGTTTGCCATTCCGCTGATCGCCATGACATCGGTCGAAACGAGCGCGCTCGGGACGGCGGCCGACATTGCCCTGATCCTGCCGCGCGCCGAGGAGGCCTGCCCGAACAAGCTTGCGCCGACGACCTCGACGACAATGCAGCTTGCGCTCGGCGACGCCCTTGCGATCGCGCTTCTGGAGAAGAAGGGGTTTTCGGCCAAGGACTTCGGCATATTCCATCCCGGCGGCAAGCTCGGCGCCATGCTGAAGCTCGTCCGCGAGGTCATGCACACGGGCGACGAACTGCCGCTGACCGGCCCCGCCACCTCCATGTCCGAGACACTTCTTATTATGTCGCAGAAGAGCCTCGGCTCGGTCGGTATCGTGGACGAGGCGGGCAGGCTCATCGGCATGATCACCGATGGCGACATCCGCCGGAACTCGGGCACGGATGGACTGCTCTCGAAGACAGCGGGCGACATCATGAACCGGACCCCGAAAACAGTGAGCCCCTCAATGCTCGCCTCCGAGGCGGTGAAACTGCTGAACGAGAAGAAGATTACCAGCCTCTTCGTGGTCGAACATGGCCGCCCGGTCGGCCTCGTCCATATCCACGACTTCCTGAAGGCCGGCGTGATCTAGGCAAGACTGCGGCTGCGCGGCTAACGCAAGAAACTGCGACAGGAGACACCCATGCAACTGGCATCCGCCGCTCGCGTCGTGGCTCTGGCTGCGGCCCTGCCACTGGTCTCTCTGCCAGCCGGCGCCGCCGAACCACTGCCATCCGCAGCATTCAGGCTGTCCTGCGTTCCCGGTGAGGGTGCGAAACTCGATGCGGAGTTCGAATCGATTCAAGCACTGCTCGATTTCGCGCGAAGGCATGATGGGGAAGCCGTCTATCTCGACGCTGCGATCGAAGCCGATGCAGGTGCGGGTTTTTGTTCGCGCGACCTCGCCACGCCTATGGACAACAGGATCGAACCAGGCGAAGGGCCGAGCCGGATTTCCTTCAATGGCTGCAGAACCGAAAGCGACCGGCGCTGCATCGAGAAGGACATGGTGCAGATCGACGCGGACGGTCCGCCGCTTGTCTATCGCCACAGCATCGTCTTGCCGGATGAGACCTCTCTCCCCAAGAACCTGCCCTACGGAATGGGCCGCTATGGCGACTGGCAGAACTATCGGGGCCCATTCATCGCTCGTTTCCACGAAGGCACGGGCTATGCCTATGCAAGCTTCCATGTGCCCGATGCGGCGCTCTCATATATTTGGCGGCGCGCCACAACCAATCCGAAGCGGCCGGTCGAGGATGAATAGAACTGCGGAAGGCCCGCAGACTACTCGTTAGCCAGAAATTCTTCCCACGCCTCAAGCTCTTTGCGCGCATCGGTTATCTGCCAAAGGCCAAAGCTGCGGACACCTCGAATGTCGGTTACCGATATTGCGCGGACCACCACCCGAGTGAGGTTCTTCATGTAGTCGGCATCCATCATGGTATCCAGGGGATAGTCATCGAACTGAAAAAGACCATCTTCGCGCAGCTGCCTCGACGCTCCCGGCAGGATCGGGGCTGCATCGTCAAATAATTCACCTGTGAAGAAATCTTCAGACGGACCGAAATTCAGGGAGATGTATTTCGTGTCGTAGATGGAGCCGTCGCGCCGGTTGACCAGATCGGCCTTGATATCGATCTTCTCGATTTCGATATCCGTTCTGTTATGGAGGACAAAATCGAGATCCAGCCGGAATCCGCGGAATTGCCCGCCACCTTCTATGGGCGCCTTTCGGACGGTTAATGTCGTCCATTTCGGCTCCAGAATTTGGATTTCGGCTTTCGCGAGTTTGGCGAGGATTTCCGGCTCACTGGCAATTATTGCCTTCAGCCGACGGACCTCTTCATGGCCCTTCTTCACCTGCGCCGCCTCAAACTCCCTCGCCTCCTCGGCCTGACGCTCTCGTTGGGTCTGAGCCTCGGCAAGCGAAGCCGCATAATCGTCGCGGTTGGCGGCGACAAGACGCCGGGCCGTGTATCCATGCCAAGGCTTGAGCTCACCAACTACGTAGTGGGGGCCGGGCGTCCCCATTGAAAACTCGTAGTTCCGCATGATCAGAAAATCAATGATCTGCGAGAACTCCTCGCGCTCACTCTCCGGCAAGGCATTGGACATCTCGCCCACCGACCGGTTGAGCGTATCCATCGAACTCGCGTCAAGCTTTGGCTCGCTCGCGAACAGAACGTCGTGCTGGAGCACCGGGACAGTACCGGTCACGGAATTGATGGCGTAGAGCACCGTCAACAGCAGCGCCAGCGCCAAAAAAAGCGTTCGTTTCGGAGAGGTACCGGCAATAAATGTCCACTTCGATTCGATTGGCTTCTTGCCGTCACTGCTCATGGATACTGCCCCCACATCACTTTTTCATTGCGGCCCATGATAGGGATTTAGTGAATTCAATCTCCATAAAAGTGCCCTGCAGCCGGTTAAAGTTCCGGCATTGCCCAAAAGGAAAGGCCGGGCGCTGCCGCCCGGCCTCATCGCATCCTGCAGACCTGCAAGCCTTACGGCACCACGATCGCGCCGCGCTCGAAGCCCGCGACGCCCTGCACCGCTTTCGCGGTCGGATTGCCATTGGCCGAGATCGTGTAGGCGAGTGCGGCGTGGCTCGCGCCGCTGCCGGCAAGCCCGCCCGCAACCTTCGCCTGACAGGTCGCATCGGGGCAGGCAACGCCACCCGTTGCAACATCGATCGTGCTTGAGAAGCTCGCGAAACTGCCAAGGCTCATCTGGCTCGATGACGGTGCCGACGTGCCGCCGGTCGTGGCGATATTGTAGGTATGGCCGCCGATCGAGACATCGAGATCGAGGCCGACCTTGGTCCCTCCGAACGCGAAGGCAACCGCCATCTCGCCGGCGAAGCTGCCGGGCGCGACCGAACCGTCCGCGACCGTCGGATTGGTCGCACCGGTGAGCGTATAGGTTGCGACCCCTTCCGTCGGCAGGTTCGAGGCGGGCGACCAGGCGAGCACATGCATGCTCTGGTCGGCGCCAAGAACCGTCGTGCGCGGATTGCCGAAGCTCTGCCCGCCGATCTGGCCATTCGACCAGCGCTGCCACGAGATCACGCTCTGGACACCGCCCGCTTCCGACACGACCGTATCGCCCGGCGTGTAGGAATTGTTGAAGCCGTGAATCTCTTTCACCTCGTTGTTCTGGATGGTGATATCCGTCGCCCCTGCGCTGATATCGCCGAAGCTGCCTGCAAGCACAGCGCTGTCCGGGCTGCGGATCGCATAGGTCATGCCCTTCAGATAGCCGTCCAGCGTGTCGCCGACATCGTCCCGGGCGAAGATCGCTACACCATAGATCGCGCTCGCCATGTTGTTGCCGATCAGATAGTTGATGCCCGCCTCCCTTGCCTGCGGACCGCCGACAAAGCCGTTCACATTGACGTTGCAGTTGACCGCCGAGCCGGAGCAGGCAGCACCGTCGGGTGACTGCACCTGATAAGACCCGCTGATCTGGCTGCCG
>JAJLKS010000443.1:0-4456 GCA_033838765.1 Alphaproteobacteria bacterium | reverse complement strand
TCGACCGGCGGCGCGTCGTCATCGACATATCGTCGCATCAAGGCCGCGTGACGCTCTACATGACCGCCGGCCCTCGCTATGTGTTCGGCGAAACGCGGATCGGCAATCCGGAAGGCCGCACCGATCCCGCTTATGTCCGCGAGATTTCGACCATGCGCGAAGGCGCGATCTACGATCGCAGCGAGGTCGACCGGACGGTCGAGGCACTGCGCGGGACAGGACTATTCTCCGGCATATCTATTACATCGGCGGATGCGCAGGACGGTGCATTGCCGCAGCAGATCGCGCTCACCGAACGCGCACCGCGCACCGTGCGTCTGGGTGCCAAATGGTCGACCAGCGAAGGTGCAGGCGTGCGCGGAAGCTGGGAGCACCGCAATCTCTTCGGGCGGGCGGAGCGGCTCACGCTCGGCCTTTCCATTGCGCAGATCGAACAGTCGGCAACGGTGGATTTCCGCAAGCCCAATTTCCTCAGATCCGACCAAAGCCTGCTTGCAAGCGCCGAGGCCGTTCACGAAGAGACCGAAGCCTTCAAGGAAAATCGCGTCAAGGCAGGGCTCTCGCTTGAACGGAGCCTGAACCGCTGGTGGACGGGATCGCTTGGCGCGACCTTCCAGATCACCGAGACGGAGGACAGCAACGGGCGCATCACCTATCAGCTGATCGGCATCCCTGCGCTGCTGCGCTATGACAACACGGATGATCTTCTCGATCCGCGCGAGGGGTTGCGCGCCAGCCTTGCAGCGACGCCCTATTTCGGTGCGAGCGACCAGCGTGCGACGACCTTCACCCGCCTGGAGGCGGCAGGCTCCACCTATTTCGGGTTTAGCGATGAATTTGTGCTGGCGCTGCGCGGCCGCTATGGGCTGATCGCGACGGACGACACCACGGATGTGCCGGGCTCGACGCGATTCTATGCGGGCGGCGGCGGCTCCGTCCGCGGATACGGCTATCAACTGGCAGGACCGCTCGACGCGCAGGGCGATCCGGTCGGCGGGCGTTCGGTGCTGGAAGCAAGCGCGGAAGCGCGCTACCGCTTCACCGAAACGATAGGCGGCGTCGCCTTCATCGATGGCGGACAGGCCTTTTCAAGTCTCGAACCCTCCTTCAGCGATCCGCTGCTCTGGGGCGCCGGCCTTGGCATCCGCTACTACACGCCAATCGGCCCCGTTCGCCTCGATGTCGCGACACCTTTGAACCGGCGCAAGAATATCGACGATGCATTCCAGATCTATGTTTCGCTGGGGCAGGCCTTCTGATGGCTGACGATCAGACATATCTGCGCCAGACCGGCGCAATCCGGCGAACAGGCCGGGCTATCCTCGCGCTTCTTTTTCTCGGTACGGGCATTGCGCTGACGCTCGCCGTCCTCGTCATCGGCGCGCTCAGTATCGCACCTGTCCGGCAGGCGCTTCTCGAGCGGGCACTGCTCAGCCTCGACAGCAAGGATCTGCAGATTGCGATAGGCGATATCGGTGGTACCTGGCCACGGCGGCTCATCGTCGAGGATCTCAGTGTCAGCGATGCGAAAGGCGAATGGCTGACCCTTGCCCGCCTTGAACTCGACTGGCACCCGCTCTCACTCTGGCGAGGCGAAGTTCAGGTGGATCGCCTCCTGAGCCAGGATCTCTCCGTCTTGCGGGCCCCCGAGGGCGGCGAAGAATCCGCCGGGTCGGGTACAGGCATGTCGCTCCCCCTGCTTCCCGTCGATGTTTCCATCGGCGAGTTTTCGTTCAGCGGCACGAGGCTCGGCGAGGCGCTTGCCGGGGAGACGGTCGCATTCGACGTGTCGGGCTCGGCGGCGCTCGGCCGCAACCGGAATGCACTGGCGCTCGACGCGGTAAGGACCGACAGCCGGCACGGCATCGTCAGAATTGCGCTCGACCACAGCACAGGACCGGAGCGCGGCACGCTCAGCCTTGTCATCGAAGATGGCAAAGCCGGCGAGAAAGGTGTCGCGGCGCGGCTTCTTGACCTCGACGGGCTCGGCGCGCTCTCGCTGAATGCCGCGGGTGAAATGCGCGAAGGCCTTGTCATCGGCAGCGTCGGGGTCGACGGCGGCAATGCAATACAGGCAAAGCTCGATCTGCATGGTGCGCTTGCCCGTGGCACGAGCCTCAACCTGAATCTCTCGGCGAGCGGATATATCGTCGCCCGCGAACTCGAGTTCGCGGGGGAGAACGCGGCGCTGCAGCTCAAGGCGAGCATCGCACAGCAGCCGCGCGGGGCCTATGCGATGAATATCGAGGCGCTCGATGCAGGCGCGCTGACCCTCACCGGCGAAGTGCAAGCGGCACCCAAGAGACGTGGCGGCTGGAGCGCGACGGGTGGAGGCCGGCTCGCAGGGCTCGACCGCCTTCTCGATGTCGATGGCAGCCTTCTTCGCGATATCGGCTGGCAGGCGGCAATCGATGCGAATGGCGATCTCGATAGTTTCGAGATCGCCGAGGCGAAGGTGACGACAGAGGTCGGCATCCTTCGCGTATCGGGCAATGCGGCAACAGGCGAAGGTTTTTCCTTCTCCGGAGCAGGCGAGGCAGCGATTTCGGATCTCGCACCGATCGGCGCCATGCTCGGCCAGCCGATGCAGGGTGAGGCTCGCTTCGGCTTCGGAGATATTTCCTATGCCGGCGACAAGGCTGCGGCCGACCTCACGATCGAGACCAGCGCCATCGCAACCGGAAGCGCCGAACTCGATGCGCTGCTTGCCGAGGGTCTCACGGGCGAGGCGAGGATCGCTTTCGGCGGCGGCAATATGTTCGCCGTGACAGGGCTCGCGGCAAAGGCCGGATCGCGCCTCGACCTTGGCGGCAATCTGACCCTTGCCGATAGTGGCGCGATGCAGGGCGAACTGAAAGCCAGCATGTCCGAAATCGGTGCCATCGCAGGCGAGATGGCACAGGGCGCGCTCTCGGCCAGCGCCATCATCGGCGGAACGATCGATCAGCCCGGCCTTTCGCTCGATGCCGGTCTCTTGGACGGTGCGCTTGCGGGTTTCGATGCCCGCGATGTCCGCCTGTCTGTCCAGCTCGACAAAGGGCGGGGACCGGTTTCCTTCCGCCTCGCGGGGGCGGATGGCACCGCTTCGCTCCGGTCCAACCTTGTCATGCAGGACGATGGCAGTATTCAGATCGCCGATATCGGCCTCGATCTCTTCGGGGCCGA
This sequence comes from Alphaproteobacteria bacterium, assembly GCA_033838765.1. GTDB lineage: Bacteria > Pseudomonadota > Alphaproteobacteria > Parvibaculales > Parvibaculaceae > Parvibaculum. The sequence goes on along the minus strand of JAJLKS010000443.1, from coordinate 1,291 downwards.
GCTCACTGGCGCCATCGGCATATCACCGGACGGGCTTGCAAGCGGCGGTCTCTCGGGCAGCCGCGTGGCGCTGATGCCGCTTGGCCGTATCGCCGGGCTCGCGATGGATGGGCGCGCCGATATCGAGTTGACGCTTGATGGAAATGACGGCCGCCAGAACGCATTTCTGGAACTCGAGTCGCGGCGGATCGATATCGACATCACCGAGCCTGTTGCCCTCGAACGGGTGAACATGCGTGCCGCGCTGCGGGATATGACGGGCGACGGCACGGTCGATGCGTCTATCGAGGCCGAGAGCGGCGCCACCGGCAATACGCGCTTCAGCCGGATGGAGATGAGTGCCAGGGGGCCGCTTGACCGGATCGCGATTGCGGCACGGCTCGAAGGCGAACGGCTTTCGATCACGGCGGAGCCGGTACTGCTCGACCTCGCCGCCGAGGCGACATCCGGCGAAATCACGCTCGGCACTTTCGATGCCTCCGTCGGAAGCGCCAACGCGCGGCTCGCCAATGCGCTGGAGATCGAATTTGGCAACGGCGCCACGCGGCTTCGTGACCTCGATATGCGCTTTGAGGGACCGGCAGGCGCTGGCTCGCTGACCGGCGACATGACAATCTATGCGCGCAGCGCACGCCTTTCGATGGTGCTTGAAAGGCTGCCGCTCGGACTTGTCTCGCCTTTCATGCCCTTTGAAGTTCTGGGTGGCACGGCATCAGGAAGCGCGAACCTCGACAGCGCCGCCGCAACCGGCAGCGCCGCGTTCCGCTTCGAGGGCGTGACGCTTGCCGAAGGTGGGCTCGATATCCGTCCCGCTTTCGACGCCACCCTCGATGCAAGCTGGGCACAGCGGCGGCTGCAGCTTGCTGCGGAAGCACAGGGAATTTCCGAGACTCCGTTCCGGCTCAAGGTATCGCTGCCGCTTCTCAAGGATCCCGCTGGCGCCTTCGTGATCTTGCCCGACAAAGGTCCTGTCGATGCACAGCTGACCTGGGAAGGTCCGGTTGCAACGCTGATGGCGCTTGCCGATCTGCCGGGGCAGCGTCTCACAGGCGATGCCGCGTTCGCATTTTCGGCGGACGGCGACATCTCCGCACCTCAGGTTTCCGGTTATGCGCGGATATCGAACGGCACCTTCGAAAACTTCGAAACCGGCACGGCAATGCGCGACCTTGAGCTGAATATCGAGGGACGCCGCAGCGAAAGGCTCAGCTTCAACATGAGCGCGCGCGACAGTGCCAGCGGGAGACTGACCGCTGAAGGCACGATATCGCTCGCCGACGGCGCCGCGACG
>JAJLKS010000442.1:0-4456 GCA_033838765.1 Alphaproteobacteria bacterium | reverse complement strand
ATGCCCGATTTGGAGCGCAGATCGAGCGCTTCCTTCATTTCATCGAAACTGGGCGACACGCCACCTTCCTTGATCCGCTCATGAATGAACATCAGCAGTTCGTGTTGCTTGCGTGTCAGCATCGTCTCCAGCCCCTTCCAGCGGTTCACGAGGCCAGTTTTCGGCCTTCGGAACAAAACAAAAACGCTTTGATCCGTTCTAGTTTGGTTCTCGTGAATCTGTCAAGCGCAATTGTGGATAACTCACACGCGCAGCGGCAAAACCGTAACGATCTCACCGGCTTTTGCCTCAGGTGCCTGAGGAGCGCGGATAATGAGGCATCCGGCCCGGGCCAGCACCGAAAGCATCGAACTGTCCTGAATCGCGGCCGGGGTCGCGACGGGCAGTTCGCCTTGAACATGGTCGAGCGCCGCCCGGACATAATCCTCACGGCGATCATTCGCGGGCAGGCCGGCGCCAAGCCGGGCAAGCGTGGTTCGGAGAGCGGTGTCGCCACCCTGTAGCCGGGCGATTGCGGGTTTGAGAAACAGCTCCGCACAGACGAGCGCCGAGACAGGATTGCCGGGCAGGCCAAGCACAGGGATGTCGCCCAATTGGCCGAACATCAAAGGCTTGCCGGGGCGCATCGCGATTTTCCAGAAATCGATATCAAGCCCAAGCGGCGCAAGCGCGGATTGCACGAGATCATGATCGCCCACGGAAGCGCCACCAAGCGTCACCAGCATGTCTGCATCGCGCGCCTGCTCCGCCGCGGCTCGGATATCGCTTTCGCAATCCGCAGCAATGCCAAGATCGAGCGGTATGCCGCCCGCTTCCAGGATGAGTGCAGCAAGCCCGTCATTGTTGGCCGAAACGATCTGGTTGGGGCCCGGCTCGGTACCGGGCGGTACAAGCTCGTTGCCGGTGGAGACGAAGGCTATGACGGGTCGTTTGTAAACGTTCAGCGTCGCGAGGTTCATCGCGGCGGCGAGTGCAATGTCGGCGGATGAAAGCCTTTGTCCCGCGGTCAGGCGGCTACCGCCGGTACGGAAGTCGAGCCCGGCGGGACGCACATGCCGTCCTGCCTTTGTCTGCTCCTGAACGATGACGAATTCTCCGTCGCGTACCGTGTCCTCCTGGATCACGATCGCATCCGCGCCTCGCGGCAGCGGCGCGCCCGTGAAGATGCGCACGGCCTCGCCGGGCTGCACTTCGCCTGTGTAGGCGCCACCGGCCGGTGCTTCCCCAACGATCCTGAGACGCGCAGGCAAAGAAAAAGTATCGGCTGCCTTCACCGCATAGCCATCCATCGCAGAGAGGTCGGCGGGCGGCTGCGTCCGGCGTGCGATCGCGTCTTCCGCAAGCACACGTCCATAGGCTTCGGACAGCGGCACGGTTTCCGTTTGCGTCACATGAAGCGAGGCGAGAATCCGCGTCCGCGCCTCTGCCACCGGAAGAAGAGGTTGCTGTGCCATAAGGCTTTCCTAGCTTGCCTTGTAGTCGCCGGATTTGCCGCCGGTCTTCTCGGTGAGCCGGATGTCGCAGATCGTCATGCCGCGATCTACAGCCTTCGCCATGTCGTATAGCGTCAGGCAGGCCACCGAAACGGCCGTCAGCGCTTCCATCTCGACACCTGTCTGTCCGGCGAGACTGACCGTTGCCTCAACCTCCACCGAGCTGGATTTTCTGTCCGGATGAAGCTCGACTTCGACCTTTGAAATGGCGAGCGGATGGCAGAGAGGGATCAGATCCGCCGTTCTCTTCGCCGCCATGATGCCCGCAAGCCGGGAGACTTCCAGCGCATTTCCCTTCTTGAGCTTGTCGTCGAGAATGAGCTTGAGCGTGGACGGTTTCATCGTGATGCGGCCCCTGGCCGTGGCGCTGCGCGCCGTGACGGGCTTCTCCGACACATCGACCATGCGCGCTGCACCCTTGTCGTCGAGATGGGTCAGCTTCTTGCGGGCAGGCTTCTTCGTCATTCGGCGACTTCCTTGCGCATGAAGCAGCGGCGCTCGACCGGCAGGCCTAAATCCTCCTCGCGATAATGGGCGAGAAGAAGGGCTGGCGTCCACTCCTGCCTTGGGATTTCCGTGAAGCCGCAAGAGGCGTAGAAAGGCCCGTTCCAGGGAATGTCGCGAAAGGTGGAAAGCGTCACCGCAGAGTAGCCCTTTTCCTGTGCATGGCGGCAGACGGCATCCACCAGACGTCTGCCGAGGCCACGTTTCCCGTGACCCGGGTGTACGGACAACTCATAGATATGCAGGTGACGGTCGAGTGGTGCGGAAAGAATGAATCCCACGGCTTCACGATCGGCAGTTGCAACGAAGACTGCGCCTGCGCGAGCCGACGCCTCTATGAACTCAATACCGGTGGGTTCGTGGGACGCGATTTCCGGCAATCCCGCTTCGGCGAACAGCGACGCGGCGGCGCTTTCGATTGCGCCGAAATTCCTAAAATCATGCGGCTCGGCCGGTCGGATATCATAGGCCATGGGTTTGTCTCTCGATAGTGCGCGCACCGGAATGCGAAGCAGATGCCGAACGGAACGGCGGCGCTTAAACAGATGGAAAAAAGAATGCGCGTGGGGTGCGCGATGCTACCTCCACCACTACGGCCCGGATGGACCCTATGCGCCTGCGGTCAGGCGGAACCGGACAGCAACGCACGCGTTGCCGCCTCCACATTCTCCTGCCGCATCAGGCTTTCCCCTACGAGGAATGTCCGCACCCCAACCTTTTCGAGGCGCTGGAGGTCGGCATGCGTGAAGATGCCGCTCTCGCCGACGACGAGCCTGTCCTTCGGGACGAGAGGCGCGAGACGCTCGGTTGTTGCCAGCGTCGTTTCGAATGTCTTGAGGTTGCGGTTATTGATACCGAGGAGCGGGCTCTTGAGGGAAAGGGCGCGGGCGAGCTCGTCCTCGTCATGCACCTCGACCAGCACATCCATGTTCCAATGGAATGCAGCTTCCTCAAGTTCGCGCGCCTGCGCGTCGGATACGGCTGCCATGATGATGAGGATGGCATCGGCACCCATCGCCCGGGCTTCCGCCACCTGATAGGTGTCATACATGAAATCCTTGCGGATGACAGGAAGGGCGCAGGCAGCTCGTGCCGCCGCGAGATAGTCCGGGGCACCCTGGAAGGAAGGGCCATCGGTCAGCACGGAAAGACACGCCGCTCCGCCGGTTTCATAGGCACGGGCGAGGGCAGGCGGATCGAAATCCGCCCGGATGAGGCCTTTGGATGGGCTTGCCTTCTTGATCTCGGCGATCAGCGCGAACGAGCCTTTGGAGACGCGCGCTTTCAGCGCATCGGCGAAACCGCGCACGGGCGAAGCTGCGCGAGCCGCCGCTTCCACTCCGGAAATCGGGTGTGCTTTTTTCGCGCTCGCAATTTCCTCGAGCTTGTAGGCGCCGATCTTTTCGAGAATGTCAGACATCGGACTTTCCGGTCGAGACGGAAATCAGCATTGCAAGCGTTGCCTTTGCTTCACCGCTGTCGATTGCCTTTGCGGCAATTGTCACGCCATCCTTGAGATCGGAGACGCGGCCCGAAACGATGAGCGCGGCAGCACTGTTCAGTAGCACGATATCGCGATAGGCGCCCGCTTCGCCTTCCAACAGGCGGCGGATGGCGGCGGCGTTTTCAGCCGGGCTGCCACCCTTGAGGTCTTCGATGGATGCACGCTTGAGACCGGCATCTTCCGGCGTGACCGCAAAGAGGCGGATCGCGCCATTCCTGAGTTCGGCAACGGTCGTCGGGCCGGTCGTCGTGATTTCATCCATGCCATCGGAGCCGTGAACCACCCAGGCGCTTTCGGAACCGAGATTGCGGAGCACTTCGGCGAAAGGTTCGACCCATCCGGAAGAAAACACGCCGAGCAGATGACGCTTCACAAGGGCCGGATTGGAAAGCGGCCCGAGCATGTTGAAAACAGTCTTGATGCCGAGGTCATTCCGGACCGGTGCGACATGCTTCATCGCCGAGTGATGAGCCTGCGCGAACATGAAGCCGATGCCCGCTTTCTCGATGCAGCGCTGGATCGTCGCAGGATCGACATCGAGATTGACGCCAAGCTCCTGCAGCGCATCCGCAGTGCCCGATAAGGAGGATGCCTTCCGGTTGCCGTGCTTTGCGACGGGAATGCCGGTGGCTGCAACGACGATGGAGGTTGCCGTGGAAATGTTCCAAGTGCCGAGAGCGTCGCCGCCCGTACCGACGATGTCGATCGCATTTGCCGGGGCATGTACGCGGAGCGCGCGTTCGCGCATCACATTGGCGCCAGCCGTGATCTCTTCGACCGTTTCGCCGCGCACGCGCAAGCCCATCAGGAAGGCGGCGATCTGCGCCGGGCTCGCTTCGCCGGACATGACGGTCTCGAAGGCAGAGCGCGCGTCCGCCGCATCGAGCTTCCGTCCTTCGGCAAGCGCCGCGATGATGGTCTTGAATTCGGTCATTGTTCTGTTTGGCCTGTGTCT
>JAJLKS010000441.1:0-1110 GCA_033838765.1 Alphaproteobacteria bacterium | reverse complement strand
ACTTCGCCTCGCCGACCCTTCGGAACTCGACAAGCTGATGGACGAAACGGCCTATGCCGAATTTGTCGCAAGCCTCGAATAATCGGAAACCGGTAACCGCCATGCGGGCGAAAGGACAACGGGAAAATGCGTTATCTGCCTCTGACCGAAACCGACCGGCGCGAAATGCTCGGCGTCATCGGCGTGAAAAGCGTCGATGAATTGTTCCGCGACGTGCCCGAAAGTGCGCGGCGCGACGGACTTGTCGATCTGCCGCGCCGGAAAGGCGAGCTGGAGGTGGAGCGCATTCTCGGCCGTATGGCTGCAAAGAACGTCTCCGCAGGTTCGGTGCCGTTCTTCGTTGGAGCGGGCGCCTATCGCCACCACGTGCCGGCATCCGTCGACCATCTGATCCAGCGTTCGGAGTTTCTCACCTCCTACACGCCCTATCAGCCCGAGATCACGCAGGGCACGCTGCAATATCTCTTCGAATTCCAGACCATGGTGGCGATGATTACCGGCATGGATGTGGCGAATGCCTCCATGTATGACGGCTCGACGGGCTGCGGCGAAGCCGTGTTGATGGCGCATCGCGTGACCAAGCGGCGCAAGGCGGTTCTATCCGGCGCGCTCCACCCGCAATACGCCGAAGTGGTGAAGAACCTTTCGGACTTCGCGGACTATGAACTCGAAATCATGCCGCCGGCCTTGCCCGGAAAGGCCGAGGATATTGCCTCGCGCATCTGCGACAAGACGAGCTGCGTCGTGGTGCAGACGCCTGATTTCTTCGGTGAGCTGCATGACCTTCGCGCCATCGCGGATGCGGCGCATGCCAAGGGCGCATTGCTGATCGCCATGGTGCCGGAAATTCTTTCGCTTGGCGCGGTGACGCCGCCCGGCGAGATGGGGGCCGATATCGTGGTGGGCGAGGGCCAGTCCATCGGCAACGGGCTCAATTTCGGCGGGCCCTATGTGGGCCTTTTTGCGACGCGCGAAAAATATGTCCGCCAGATGCCGGGCAGGCTGTGCGGCGAAACGGTCGACGCGGACGGCAATCGCGGATTCGTGCTGACGCTTTCGACGCGCGAACAGCATATCCGCCGCGAAAAGGCGACGTCGAACATCTGCACG
>JAJLKS010000440.1:0-2842 GCA_033838765.1 Alphaproteobacteria bacterium | reverse complement strand
CTTCAGGATGTCGATGAAGAACTGGCCTTCGCTTTCCGCACGGCTTTCCCAATCGATCAGGTCGTCCCACTTCTCGACGAAGGATTCGACATATTCATGCTGGTAGTGGTCCGTCTCGCGGATCGCGAGCGGATCGTCGCCAAACTCTTGTTCGCGTTTCTTGATTTCGTTCATGGTGGTGACGTTCCTTCATGAAATGACGGCGCGCAGGCGCAAGCTGCGCCGCCAGAAAACACAAACGGTTCCGGCATATGTGCCGCCGGATACCTATGAAATCGATTTCTGTTGCCCGCACAGGAGAAAACGCGCAAACGCACGAAGCGGGCCGCACCCCATAACGCCATCCAAAAACGGCAAGGCAGCGAAGCTGCGGGATGCGGCTGAAGGACAAACTGCATCTCGGATGCAGATATTGTTACGCCCACTCAGCGAAGGCACGCTAACAAAGCATTCCCTATGCCGCAACCGCGAGCATGGAAAATTCACAAATATCCAATGGATTAGGCGCTTGCAGCGTCTGTCACGCGCCGATGCGGCAGCATAACTGCCGCATATGCAGCGACTTGTACGTCTGCGCTCGTACATTTGTCTGCAGAGAAGGCCCCGCAGACGAACGCGATTCTCTATTCGCGCTCTTCCAGGTGCCGCCCATGAAGCGGATTCACAGGGCGATTGTTACGGCCAAGACGCGCCTCAAGCGCGGAAATCCAACCCGCATCGGCGCTGACAGATTCGCGCAACACGATCCAGCGCACGCCTTCGCTGCAAGGCGGCGTCGTCAACGAACCTGCAAACGTGACATGTGTATCGCTGCCGGGCAGGAAGCCGGAGGGGTCGAACGTCTCGCCGAGCGAAATTTCCGCTCCCGCCGTTTCGGGCAATGGAAGCTGGTCGGCGGCGCCGCTTGCGCCGCGGCGAACCATGAGCGCCACCACCGCAAGAGAGCCTTCGGCATCGCGATGCACGAAATGTGTCTCGAGCGGATAGTGAAGCCCTTCGAACGTGTTCTCGCTCGGCGTGTGGAAATGGAACTGGATCAGCTCATATCGCTTGCCGTCGAAGGTGAGCCCGTTGCCGGGCGGCAAGTTCACCTGAATCGTGTGCCCAAGATGGGCGATGGTCGCAGGACCCGCCCTGTACCCAAAGGACAGATGCGCCTCTCCTTCAGCCATATCGCCGGAAATATCGATCGGGCTTTGCTGCTGCCCGGTGCCGCATGCGGCATAGCCCGCATCGAGCTCTCCCCAGACGGCTGGGCCTGCATGAACACCATAGTCCCAGCCATGATGCCCCGTTTCTGCCGCGCCCGCCGGCAAGGGCAGCAACGCGGCGAGTACCGCAATCGTCCCGGCCCTGATCATCCCTCTCCCCCTCGATGCGATTGGCCCCAACGAGCAGGATGATATGCCGGAGGCTCGCCTCCCCCAACTCGCTTTGTCGCTCAGTCCGGCTCGCCCGGATCGACCTTGAGTGTGGGAATCGACCAGTTATAGGCGATGGCGAACAGTCGGATCACCAGGACAGCGCCGCTCGCCGCCCAGAACGTCAGCAGGGGCGGCATGTCCATCCGGTCGCCAAGCACGAAGAGCGATGCGCCAAACAGGGCTGCAAGCGCGTAGACCTCCTTGCGAAGGATGGTCGGCGTCCGGTTTGCCAGCAGATCGCGGATGATACCGCCGACAATGCCGGTGATGACGCCCATGACGACAGCGATGAAGCCGGACGTACCCATCTCCAGCGCCTTGCGCGTACCGAGCGACACGAAGATCGCAAGGCCGACGGCATCCGCGATGGCGACCGGTCGCCGGACCCGGTGTGCAAAGCCCGCGAAGGGGATGGTCGCGAGCGCAAATCCGGCTGCCAGCAGCACGTACCAGGGCGCCGCAAGCCAGAAGACCGGAACGCCGAGCAGGAGATCGCGCACCGTGCCGCCGCCGACCGCCACGATGATGCCGAGCACCATGACGCCGAACCAGTCCATCTGGCGCTCACCCGCGACGAGCGCGCCCGATACCGCGAAGGCCGCAATGCCGATCAATTGAAGCGAAAGCAGAAAGTCAGGCATGTCCATCGTCCGACGCTAGCGCGCCACCCGCGCCCGGACCAGTCCCGGCGGCGTTCAGCCAGCATGTGCATAAGGGGAATGGCGGAGAGGATGGGATTCGAACCCACGGTACAGCTTTACACTGTACAACGGTTTAGCAAACCGCCGCCTTCAGCCACTCGGCCACCTCTCCGGCTTTCCCGTGTATGCCCAAGAATGCGGGGCGCTTCAAGGCCAATATCCGTTCCGGCCCCGGCGCCTGCCGCAATTTCGGGGCGTCAGCCCCGGGCTTTGGGCTTGCCGTGATAACGGATGAGCCCTTCCTGCGCCACGGACGCGACCAGCTTGCCATCCCGCGTATAGATCGAGCCCCGGTTGAGGCCGCGGGCACCGGACGCGCTGGGGCTGTCCTGCGTGTAGAGCAGCCAGTCATCGGTACTGAACGGGCCATGAAACCACATCGCATGATCGAGGCTCGCCGATTGCAGCTTGCCGGACACCCAGCTCACGCCATGCGGCCGGATGCAGGTGTCGAGCAGCGTCATGTCGGAGGCATAGGCGAGGATGCACTGATGCAGAGGAATATTGTCGCCGACACTCTTGCGCGCGCGGAACCAGACATGCTGCAGCGGCTCCATGGGCTCCGGATCGATATAATCCTGCGGGTTCACCGGCCTGATCTCGATGGGCCGGGGCCGCTGGAAATGCTTTGCGATCTCGGGAGGCAGCCTGTCTGCGATCGCCTTGCGCAATTCGCGTTCGCTGGCGAGGTCTTCCGGCATCGGCACATCCGGCATG
>JAJLKS010000439.1:0-1215 GCA_033838765.1 Alphaproteobacteria bacterium | reverse complement strand
GCCGTGCGAATCCTGCTGAACGGGATTTTTGTCGTGGTCTTCGCCGGCATCGCCATGGGGATGACCGGCTTTATTGTCAAAAGTTTCGTCATAGATGGTGGCGGCGTTATCGAGGACGGCCAGCTTACGGTTGTCGTTCGGGATTTTGTGTGGAGCCGGCAGTTTTTTAGCATTCTGATCGTCGGCTTCATCTCGATCCTCTTTCATCTGAAATCCGCCACCCTCGCGAGCAACTTGTCGGGCGCGCTCGATGGGCCGGGCGCGGCGGCGGCTGTCGTGACGGCCGGGATGATGGCGGCGGGCGGCGCGAAGGCGGCTTCGCTCATAGGTGCCCGCGCTCTCGGCGGCGCTGCCGCCAATGCTGGCAAAAAGGGCCTCTCGGCCGCCGCCGATAGGGCCAGCGATATCGTGAAAAATTGGGGCAAGAAAGGGAGTAGCACGCCATGACGCGCGTGATTGGTCTGTGTTTGTTTCTGCTGGCCGTCGCAGCCTGCGCAGGGCCGCAGGAGCGGCCTTCTGGCATCGGTCGGGATACTGATGACCTGAAGCAAAGCCCCTGCGCCTGCACGCCCTTCTATGTGGGCGGTAAGTGGGTCGGCTGATGGTCGATCCAGTCTTAGACACCGGGCACGCCTACCGGGTGCAGAAATGGACAAATCGCGTCCTCGCGGTCGCGGTCGTCTTTCTGTCTCTGGTGACGATGGCCCTGGCCGCCGTTGTCGTCACGCTGTTCCCGCTGAAAGAGGTGCAACCGATGTTGCTGACGCTTTCGGATCGGACTGAACAGGTGGTTCGGATTGAGCCGCTGCAGGTCGGCGCGGAGAGCTGGCGGCTGATTTCCGAGAAGATGGCGCGCGAATATGTGGTGAAGCGCGAAACCATCGATCTGCAAACCGAAGTCGAACGCTGGCAGCAAGTCGCGTACCTCTCCTCGGTCAGCGTGTGGCAGGAGTTCGAGGGCCTGATGGGTCGGCACAATTCGTCTTCGCCGTTCGAGCGAGCGAAGCGGGAGCGGCTGACACGCGCCATCAACATCATTTCAGCGTCGATGCTGAACGCGCGGCAACTCCAAGTGGAGTTTGAGCGCATCGATTACCGCGCCGGGCAGGAGGAAGGCCGCTCGCAATGGGTGGCTACGATGACCATCGCCTTCCTGCCGCGCGAAGTGAAATACGACCAGCGATACATGAATCCGGTGGGCTTCACGGTGCTGGC
>JAJLKS010000438.1:0-1637 GCA_033838765.1 Alphaproteobacteria bacterium | reverse complement strand
CCGACCTAAACAGCCGGATACCGGTCGTCGTCGAGCCGGCGCAGTACAAGGCCATTCTTGCGGGCGACAATACGAGCTGGCCAAAGCTCGAATATCTCGCGGCGCAGGGCGCGGTCAGCGCAGGCGACCGCGTGGTGACATCCGGCGATGGCGGGCTCATTCCGGCAGGTCTTCCGGTCGGCCTCGTCATCCAGACGAGCAGTGGCGAACTTCGTGTCCAGACGTTCAGCGATCGCGGCCGGCTCGATTTCGTAAGGGTGCTGCAATATGAATTTCCCTCCGACGTGAAGCTGCAGGACCCGCCTTCCATCCTGCTCGACGAGGCGAGCGGAGACGAGGCAGATGCCGCGGCGCCCGCGGGCGAGGGGCAGAATGCCGGCCAGAGCGCGGCGGTGGAGTAGGTCATGGCGAAACTCGAGCCCTATTCGCCGACACCGGCCGCCCGTGCGGGGCGTATCGCCATGACGGTGACGCCTTTCGTCATCGGCATCGTCTGTGTTCTTCTGACCTTCGTGCCTTTCGGGCGTATCGTCGGCTCGCCGCTGACGCCTGCATTTCCGCTCATGGCGATCTATTACTGGGCGATCGTGAGGCCGGAAATGTTTCCGCCGCTCGCCGTGTTCGCGGTCGGTGTGCTGTTCGACCTGCTGTCGGGCGGCGAGATCGGGCTTTGGGCTTTTGTCTATGTCGTGACCTATTCGGTCGTCGTCACGCAGCGCCTGCTGCTTGCGAACGCGCCTTTCTCGGCATTCTGGCTCGGCTTTGCCTTTGCGGCGGCATTTGCTGGCGCTCTTGCCTGGGTCATCGTCTCGGTGATCCACGGCATGCTTGTGCCGCCCGGACCGGTGTTCTGGCACATGACGGTCACAGTGGCGGTTTTCCCCCTGTTTGCTATGGTTTTCGGACGCTTCGAAACGCGCGTCCTTCTGGGCGGGTAGCGGGGGCGGGACATGCAGATCAGCGGACGGGACAGCAACCGGTATCAGACCTTCACGCGGCGCGCGGCGCTGCTTGCGGGGATTCAGGGCGTTGCGTTCTTCGCGCTGGCAGGGCGCATGTACTATCTGCAGGTTCTCAAATCCGACCAGTACAGCATGCTTGCGGAAGAAAACCGCGTAAGCATGCGTCTCCTCGCGCCGCTGCGCGGCAATATCGTCGACCGCTTCGGGCGGCCGCTCGCCGCGAACAAGCAGAATTACCGCGCCATGCTGATCGCGGAACAGACGCCCGATGTCGAGGAAACGCTCAACCGCCTGTCGCGCATCGTCGAGATCGACGAATTCCGCAGACGCCGCGTGATGCGCGATATATCGCGCTCGCCGCGCTTCCTGCCGGTGACGGTGGCGGAGGGTCTGACCTGGGAACAATTCGCCCTGGTCAATATCAATGAACCGGACCTTCCGGGGATCATTCCCGATGTCGGCGAGACGCGCGACTACCCCTATGGCGAGGAGTTCGCGCATATTCTCGGCTATGTCGCCACGCCTTCGGATCGCGATATCGAGAACGAGCCCAAGGAGTCCCAGCGCCTGCTCAAGCTGCCGGGTTTCCGCCTTGGCCGCGAAGGCATCGAACGCACTTATGACCGGGTGTTGCGCGGAACGCCGGGCTCCTCCCATGTCGAGGTCAATGCCTAT
>JAJLKS010000437.1:0-3035 GCA_033838765.1 Alphaproteobacteria bacterium | reverse complement strand
ATGCGGAACCGCCCCGGCTTCTTTCCGGTGCGCCGGAAGGCGCGGGCTATTTCTTCTTCGGCGACGAGCAGGGAGGCATTCTGCTGCCGGACGGCGCGCGCCGCGCGCGCGGGGCGCCGCTCACCCCCAAGACGCCGCCTTGCGACCCGACCCTGTACCTCTACGACGCCTACCACGTGGTCCGAGGCGATGTGCTGGTCGATATCTGGCCGATCGAGGCGCGCGGCCGCAGCGCCTGAGCGTTAGCTGCGTCCCAGCTCCTCGTTCAGCCGCGCCCAGAGCGGCCGGCAGTCGACGACGGTTCCCTCGCGCATGGCCCGGTCGACCCCCATGACGGTGAGGCCCGCGACCATTGCGTCGTGAACACGGACGGGGAAGGGCGCGCCGTCGAGGAGATGCGCGGCAAGATCGCGGCCCATCTGCTCGTCCGAGCCGTAATGGCCTTCGACGCTTGCCGGGAACTCCTGCACCTCCGGCGGATTTGCGCCCATCGCATCCCGGAAGGTCAGACGGTTGGTCACGAGATCGGCCTCCAGCGCACCATCGAGCCCGGCGAAATACCAGCGGCGCTGAAGAATGCCGGCATGGCTGTTCGCGTGGAATGAAAGCCGCACGCCATTTTCATATTCGATGAGCGCGACCTGATTGTCCGCCACATCGGCGTCGGAGCGGAATGTGCTGTCTCCCGCATTCCAGCCGCCGCGCCAGAGCGTATAGGCGGGCTGGCCGCCTTCATGCTGGCGATCTGCCAGAGCCTCGTTCTCCGGCGTGAAAATGCTGCGCCCGCCGAAACTGACGACTCGTGCTGGCAGGGCGCCTGCGAAAAGCCGGTAGAGATCGAAATCGTGGCAGCATTTGTCGAGCAGGAACGACCCGCAATGCACCTCATGCCGCCTCCAGTCGCGCATCAGAAAGGCGCCATGTTCCGGGTGAAGATGCTCGTTGCCCTCAAAGCTGATGAGGCGGCCTACTTTCTCCCGCAAGGCCTGCGTCACAGCCGCGACGAGCGGTGCCGAGCGCAAGACGAGGCCGACCAGAACGGAGTTCTGACCATGGCCGCGGAGAAGCCGGGCAAGTTCCCAGGTCTCTTCCTCGGTGCGGACCACGGGCTTTTCGGTGAAGACCCGGACCCCCGCCTCAAGTCCCGCCTTGATATGGTCGAGATGGAGATGGTTCGGTGAACCGACCATGAGAAGGTCCGGCGCCGTCTCGCGCAACATTGCGGCGACATCGCCATAAGCCCGGCCTGCATCAATACCGCGCTTCTCAAGCATGGAAAGCCCGGTCGGCGCCGGATCGGCATGGGCGACGATTCGCATGTTCGGTGCTGCGGCGGAGAGATGCCGGATCACGGTAGCAATCCGGCGTCCGAGGCCCGCGACGGCGATGGTGTAGGTGCCGCTTGTTGTCATGTGAGGCGGTTCTTGCTGCTAGGATGTATTGCGACGGAAGGATGCGCGGACGGAGCGGATGTGTGAAGCATTTTCCGCGTTTCCATCCTGCGGATCGGGCGCGCAGAGGAAGGAATGGCGGCATGAGACTTGGAATTCTTACCGGTGGCGGCGATGTGCCTGGCCTCAATCCCTGTATCAAGGCAGTGACGCGCCGCGCAGGCGAGCTTGGCTGGGAGGTGATCGGCTTTCGCCGCGGCTGGTCGGGCCCCCTCCAATACAATCCCGAAGACCCGGAAGAGAGCGAGCAGCATCTGATGCGTCTCGACCGTGAAGCGGTCCGCACCATCGACCGCGAAGGCGGCACGGTGCTGCATACGACACGCATCGATCCCTACTGGATGCTGGAAGAGAACCTGCCGGATTTCCTTCGCGGCAAGTTCCAGCCGGCTGACGGGGGTACGGTGGATGCAACGCCGCATATTCTGCGTGTGATCGAGCACCTCGGCATCGACGTGATGGTCTGCATCGGCGGCGATGGTACTCTTGCTTATGCCGCGCATCTGAAAGAGCAGGGTGTGAAAGTGGTCGCCATACCCAAGACCATGGACAATGACGTTCACGGCACTGACTATTGCATAGGCTTTTCGACCGCCGTGTCTCGCTCCGTCGAATATATCAATGCGCTGCGCACCTCGACGGGCAGCCATGAGCGCATTGCGGTGGTGGAACTGTTCGGCCGTCACTCGGGCGAGACGGCGCTCATTGCAAGCTATCTCGCCGATGTAGACCGGGCGATCATCGCCGAAGTGCCCTTCGACCCGGAGCGGCTTGCCGGCCTTGTCGCCGCCGACCGCAAGGACAATCCAGCGCGCTATGCGATGGTCGTGGTGTCGGAAGGAGCGCGCATGGAAGGCGGCGAGCGTCAGCATTATGGCGATGCCGACGAATATGGACGCAAGCGTCTGGGCGGTATCGGCCAGATGCTCGGCGCGGAGCTGACGCGGCTGACCGGCATCGACACGATCAACCAGTCGCTCGCCTATCTCATGCGTGCCGGTGCGCCGGATGCACTCGATCGCATGGTGGCAAAGAGCTTCGGCACCATGGCCGTGCAGGAAATTGCCGAAGGGCGCACGGGCTTCATGACGGCCCTTCGCGACGGAAAATATGCAACCGTGCCGGCGGAGATCTGCACTCAGGGCAAGAAGCGCGTCGATGTCGCCGCCTTCTACGATGTGGAAACCTATCGTCCCCGCATCGCGAAAGTGCTGGGGAACCCGATGTTCTTTTACTGAGAGCTAGCGCTTCAGCTGCATCAGCTGGCGGGCTTCGCCGTCATCGCCGATGGTCACGAAACCGAGGCGCTCATAAAGCGAGTGCGCGTCCGTGGTGGAAAGCATGATGCGGTGAACGGAGGCGAGCGCCGGATCGTTCACCATCGTCTCCACGATCCATTTGCCGAGGCCTGCCGCACGATGCACGGGCAGGATATAGACATCGCTCATCCAGGCGAAGCGCGTCATGTCCGTAACCATGCGGCCGAAGCCCGCCTGCTCGCCCTGCGGCGAATAGAGCCCATAGGCGCGTGAGTTCTGGATGCTTGTCCAGAGGTTTTCCGGCGAAACGTCGCGCGCCCAATAT
>JAJLKS010000436.1:0-1558 GCA_033838765.1 Alphaproteobacteria bacterium | reverse complement strand
CGCCTGGTTGAACGGCAGGTCCTTGTCCACGCGGACATCGCCCGGAAGACCGAGAACGCGCTCGGCGACGATATTGCGCAGGATTACGTCCGTGCCGCCTGCGATGCGGTAACCCGCCGCGCCGATCCACTGCTCCGTGTAGGCGCCATCGGCCGGCGAGAGCTTGCGGTCGCGGATGACGCCACCCATGTCCTGCAGGTCCATGCCGAAGGAGCCGAGGTCCTGCATCTTCTTCGCGGCGACGATCTTGGAGATCGACGATTCCGGTCCGGGCGTCTCACCCTTCGAGAGAGCGGTGAGCGTGCGGAACTTCGTGAACTTGAGCCCCTGCGCCTGAACATACCAGTCGGCGATGCGCTCGCGCACGCCACCATGACGGATCGCCGGTTCGCCTGCGATGGTCACGTCGCGCGCAAGCTCGATGAGGTCGTCCGTGTCGGCATTGCCCTGGCTGCCGCCAACCGCGAGGCGCTCGTTCATCAGCGTGGTGAGCGCAACCTTCCAGCCGTCGCCGACATTGCCGAGACGCTGGCTGTCCTTCACGCGGAGATTGGTGAAGAAGACTTCATTGAACTCGGCACCGCCCGACATCTGCTTGATCGGACGCACTTCGACGCCCGGGCTCTTCATGTCGATCCAGAACATGGTGAGGCCCTTGTGCTTCGGCACATTGGGGTCGGTACGGACGAGCAGAATGCCGTAGTCGCAAAAATGGGCGCCCGACGTCCAGACCTTCTGGCCGTTGATGACCCATTCATCGCCGTCCTTCTCCGCCTTGGTGCGCAGGCCCGCGACGTCCGAGCCGCCGGCCGGTTCGGAGAAGAGCTGGCACCAGATCTCATCGCCGCGCACGGCAGGAGCGACGAAGCGCTTCTTCGCTTCTTCGGAGCCCCAGGACATGACGGTCGGAATGCACATGCCGAGACCGATGGCGAAGATGCCGCCGGGGCCGAGGTAGTTCGCCTCTTCCTGGCCGTAGATCACGTTCTGGATGGTGGTGCCGCCACCGCCGCCCCACTCCTTCGGCCAGGTGATGCAGGCATAGCCGGCATCGGCCTTCTTCGCCTGCCAGGCCTTGGACTGGGCGATCAGTTCCTTCAGGTCGCGCGGCAGTTCCATGCCCTTCGCATCGGCCTTGCGGGTTGCGTTCTTGTCGAGCCACGCGCGCACCTGCTGGCGGTATGCGGCTTCTTCCGGTGTATCGTTGAAATCCATTTTCGCTTCTCCCGAATATCCTGATTATGCCGCGTTCTTCGCTTCAAGGCGCGAGACGAGTTTTTCCTTCCACTGGATCGGCGCACCGATCGTGAGGGCAAGAAGTTTCGCGCGGCGATAGTGGAACTGGCAGTCCGATTCCCACGTGTAGCCAATGCCGCCATGCGTCTGGATGTTTTCCTGCGCAGCAAAGACATAGGCGTCGGAGCCGGCAATGCGAGAGGCGGCGGCGGCTTCGGTAAGCTCCGCACCTTCATCGTTGAGCATCATGGCGCCGAAATAGGCGTTCGACTTCGCAAGTTCCTTCTTCACATACATGTCGGCGAGCTTGTGCTTGATCGCC
>JAJLKS010000435.1:0-5914 GCA_033838765.1 Alphaproteobacteria bacterium | reverse complement strand
GTGTCGATCATCACGATATCGCGGGTGATCATTTCGAGGCTTCGCTCGCGCAAGCGATCGGCGCGGCCGATCTGAGCTTCCACCGCCTCGTCGACATGCTGCGCGGTGACGACAAGCGACCCGGCGCTTCGCGCAATATGGTCCGCCTCGCACATGAGATCGACGAGCGGGCGCATGACCGTCGACAGTTTTTCGGCATCTTCCGCCTGACGCGACGAGCGCTCGATGATACGGCCGACGCCGGAGCGGTCGAAAGGCAGCAGATTCTCTTCCCGGCAGGTCCCCGCAATCAGACGTGCATAGAGAAGGTCGTTTTCCGTTTCGCGGTCGATTTCGTCCACCAAATCGGCGGCGACCTTGAAAAGTTCGCCGAAATCGGGATCGAGTTCGCTCAGCATGTAATAGAGATAGCGGTCGCCAAGCAGGATGATCTTCACATCGAGGGGGATCGGGTCGGGCTCGAGCGTGACGGTGCTGACAAGGCTCAGATACTCGCCCGCACTTTCAATGAGTATCTTGCGGCGGCGAATGGCACGCTTCAGCGCGTCCCAGGCGAGCGGTTCGCGCAGGAGCTTCAGCGCGTCGATCAGCAGATAGCCGCCATTTGCGCGGTGCAATGCGCCCGGCTTGATGAGCATGAAGTCGGTGACGAGGGCGCCCATCTGCGGCATGTGCTCGATGCGGCCGAGCAGGTTTGCCATGGTCGGATGGTCTTCATAGAGGATCGGCGCGCCGCCGCCGATATAGCCGCCGGCATCCGCTATGTCCTGCGGGCGGCGGCTCGTCGTCAGCGTGGCACGGGCTTCCTTGCCGTTGTCGACCGCTACGTTCACCTCATAACGGCGAAAGGGATCGGCCGCCGCAAAGCCGCCGCCGCGGCCCTGCATCAGCGCCTGCATCGCCGCCATGACGCGGACCTGCTCCGGCGCCTCGTCGGTGCCGCCGCTGGCAAAGGTACCGATATTCTCCACGAGGTCGGCCATTACCGCATCGAGCCACTTGATGACGAGCGGCAGACCTGCGAAGAGCGCGCGGAGATCGCGCATGGCCCTTTCGACGGAACGTTCCGCCACTTCGCGGTTCAGTTCGCGGACGCGCTGGTGATGCTCCTTCTGCCAGCCCGGCACATGCTCCAGCGTTTCGGCGAGTTCCTTCTGCAGCGACTGGATCGTCGTCTCGATTGCCTTGCGCTCGGCCTCCGGCAGGTGGTTGAACTCTTCCGGTTTCAGCACATTGCCATCGTGCACCGGCGCCAGCGCGAAGCCCGCAGGCGTTCGAAGCAGCGCAATGTCCTCGGCCTCCGCCTTGACGCGCAGCTCCTCGAAGGCCTGTTCCTGCTTTTCCTGAAACTCCTCGTCGATCGACTGGCGGCGGTTCTGGTATTCCTCGCTTTCGAGGATGGAAGGGATCGTGACGCGCAGGTCGTCGATGACGCGGGCCATGCCGTCCTTCAACTGGCGGCCCGTGCCCGCACCAAGTTCGAGCGCCACCGGCTTGTGCGGCGTTGCGAAATTATTGACATAGACCCAGTCGGACGGGGCGCGCTCGCGCATGGCAACGCCGGCGAGAAAGCGCAGAACCGCTTCATGCTTGCCTGCTCCATCCGGACCCAGCACGAAAATATTGTAGCCCTGACGGCGGATGCCGGTGCCGAAGTGAAGTGCCTCCAGCACACGCTCCTGCCCCACAAGGCCCGCATGGTCGTCGAGCTCGGCCGTGGTTTCGAAATCGAACTGGCTCGTGTCGCAGGGGCGATAGAGAAGTTCGGAAGGTACCGGGTCGACCGCCATTCGCTGTTCTGTGCCTCTTTGCGCGCTTTCTCGTTTTCGGGCCGGGCGAGAGTGCAGCATATCCCTAGTGCCATCATGGTCAAAACCAGGGCTCTGCTGCAATCGGACAGTTCCGCGCAGGCATTTTCCATCCGGCCAATCGACATGAATGGCGAAGCTACGTAAGTTGCGGCACCCATGAGCGCGCAAAAGAACAAGCCGTCCCGTCCAGCCAAACCGCAGGCGCAGCCCCGCGCCTGGCAGCGCATGCTGAGCGGGCGCAGGCTCGACCTGCTCGACCCCTCGCCGCTCGATGTGGAGATCGACGACATCGCACATGGGCTTGCCCGCGTTGCCCGCTGGAACGGGCAGACGGAGGGCGATCATGCCTTCACGGTCGCCGAACATTGCGTGCTGGTGGACGATATCTGCGCGCGGCTTCGGCCGGGCTGGCCCGCCAGGTGGCGGCTGGCGGCGCTGCTCCATGACGCGCCGGAATATGTGATCGGCGACATGATCAGCCCGTTCAAGGCGGCGCTTGGCATCGACTACAAGGCCTTCGAACACCGGCTCGCGGCGGCGATCCATATGCGCTTTGGCCTGCCGCCCGAACTTCCTCAATCGGTCGAGGAACTGATCAAACGGGCGGACCGGGCGTCGGCCTTTTTCGAGGCGACGCAGATAGCGGGGTTTTCGGATGCAGAGGCGGCCGAGATTTTCGGGCGTCCGAGGGGGCTCACGCCTTTCCGGCTTGAGCCGCTATCCACGAAGAAGGCACAGGCACTCTTCCTGACCCGGTTTCGTCAGCTTTCAGAAGCGTTGGACGTCGATAAGTAACGGTTTTTGCTCGACTTACGACGACCTTTGCACAAATCTGTGTTATTCAGGTGTTAGTGTCGATTCCTGTGTGAATGCGGGCGGGCGCGGGCCCGAAAAACAACATGCTGATCTATGTAAGCCCCCTCAGTGCGATTGAAGACGCGATCCGCGAGGTGCGGCCTTCGCATCTTGTGAGCCTGCTCGACCCCGAAACCATGATCGACACGCCTGAAGGCATCGCCCGGGAGCGGCATCTGCGCCTCGGCGTGAACGATATTTCCGAGGAGA
Organism: Alphaproteobacteria bacterium; assembly: GCA_033838765.1. Taxonomy (GTDB): domain Bacteria; phylum Pseudomonadota; class Alphaproteobacteria; order Parvibaculales; family Parvibaculaceae; genus Parvibaculum. Next base: position 3,038 of record JAJLKS010000435.1, on the reverse strand, counting down.
TCGACACGCTGGTGCCGCCGGGGGCCGCCCATGTGGCAGAACTCATCCGCTTCATTCAGGGGTGGGATCAGTCGAGTCCGCTGCTCGTGCATTGCTGGGCGGGGATCAGCCGGTCGACGGCGGCGGCGTTCATCGCCCTTTGCGCGCTGAATGAAGACCATCCCGAAGATGAGTTTGCCCGGCTCGTGCGTGCGCGGGGTTCGCATGCTCATCCCAACAAGCTGATGGTGCGCCATGCCGATGCGCTGCTCGATCGCGGCGGGCGGATGATCGCAGCCGTAGACGCGCTCGGGCCCGGCCGTTCGTGCTGGGAAGGCGAGCTTTTTTCGCTGCCGCTCCGCCCCGAACAACGCTGAAGCAGCATGACGGCGAACCCGCCAAAAACCTCCGTCCAGTCCGCCGCCGAAGCGGCGATGCGCGCCGACAAGGCCGTTGTCATCGGTCTCAATGCGGCGATCGTGACCGTTTCCGACAATGAACCGAAAATCCTGATCGTGCCGCATGACGAGGCGGAAGATTCAGGCGGGTGGGACGCGCTGCCCTTCGGACCTTTCAATCCGATGCAGCACCGCACGCTCGAAATCGGCCTGCGCTCATGGGTGCAGGAGCAGACGCATCTCGAACTCGGCTATGTCGAGCAGCTCTACACATTCGGCGATCGCGGGCGCCATTCGCTCGAAGCCGATACGCCGGGCGAACATGTCGTCTCCGTCGGCTATCTCGCCTTGACGCGCGGGCATGACGAAGACCTGCAAGGCGCCTCATGGAGCGACTGGTACCGCCACTTTCCATGGGAAGACTGGCGCGACGGCAAGCCCGCCATCATCGATCAGGCGATCCTGCCGCTCCTGCGCGAATGGGTGTCGCGGCAGGCGGAAGCAACGCCGGACGAGCTTTCGCGCGGCAAGCGGCGCGACCGCATGCGGCTTTGTTTCGGTGTCGACGGCGTTCAATGGGACGATGAAAAGGCGCTGGAACGGTACGAACTTCTCTATAGCGCCGGGCTCGTTCAGGAAGCGGCGCGCGACGGACGGCCGAATGCACTGGCACTGGCCGGGCATAACGTGCCGCCGCTTGGACGCCCGATGCAGTTCGACCATCGCCGCATTCTCGCCACCGCCATGAGCCGGCTGCGCGCCAAGATCAAATACCGCCCTGTTGCCTTCGAGCTGATGCCGCCCGCCTTCACGCTCTATGAATTGCAGAAGACGGTGGAGGCGCTGCTCGGCCTCCATGTCCACAAGCAGAATTTCCGCCGCCTGGTGGAAAATGCAGGGCTTGTCGAGCGGACGGGGCGCATGTCCACAAGGACGGGCGGACGGCCCGCCGAACAGTTCCGCTTCCGCCGCGAGGTGCTGAACGAGCGCCCCGCGCCGGGGCTCCGCCTCGCCCCCTCGCGCAGCCGGGCGAACAGCTGAATTTCCGGCGTATTATCCCCCAGAAGGCGTTTTTTGAGCGGAACGGCGCTTGAAACAGGCCTTCGCCGCCCCATCATTTTAGGCGTTGACGGGCGTAATGCTCAGACGTAGCATAAGCCCGATTGGAGAACCCGGCCCCTTTCCCGTCCATTCGGACATTGAAGATGGGTGCCGGTGTTTTTGATACCCTATATATACTCAAAGTGAGTATATCAAGGACAGGGACAGGAGGTCGATATGGCCATCGCAAGTGACATGCTGCAGAAGACGGGCACGAAGCCCGCGGCTCGCGCGTTCAAGCCGCTGGAGATGCCCGAGCTCGAATATACGCCCGGCCTCGCAAAGGAGATGGCGCCTCTCTACGAGATGGTGAAGCACGTCATCCCCTCGGTCGAGTGGCCCTTCTTCGCGCCCTATATCCACGCAATCAACAAGCTCAAGAAAGAGCGTGGCGCGGTCGTGCTCGCCCATAATTACCAGACTCCGGAAATCTTCCACTGCGTGAGCGACATTGCGGGCGACAGCCTGCAGCTCGCCAAGGAAGCGGCGAAGGTCGATGCCGATGTGATCGTCCAGTGCGGCGTTCACTTCATGGCCGAAACGTCGAAGCTGCTCAATCCGGAGAAGGTCGTCCTCATTCCGGATTCGAAGGCCGGCTGCTCGCTCGCAGACTCCATCACCGGCGCCGATGTGCGGCTGCTCCGTGAGAAGTTTCCCGGCGTGCCGGTCGTGACCTATGTGAACACGTCCGCCGAAGTTAAGGCGGAAAGCGATATCTGCTGCACGTCTTCCAATGCGCTGAAGGTCGTCGAAAGCTTCGGCACGGACCGCGTGCTCTGCATCCCGGATGAATATCTCGCGCAGAATATCGCCAAGCAGACCAAGGTGAAGATCCTCACCTGGAAGGGTCACTGCGAAGTGCATGAACGCTTCACGGCCGAGGAACTGCGCCAGTATCGCCGCGACGACCCGAACATCGTCATCATCGCGCACCCGGAATGCCCGCCGGATGTCGTCGCAGAGGCCGATTTCTCCGGCTCCACATCCGGCATGATCAACTGGGTGAAGGAAAACCAGCCCAAGCGCGTCGTCATGGTGACGGAATGTTCCATGAGCGACAATGTGGCGGTCGAGAATCCGAATGTGGAATTCGTCCGCCCCTGCAATCTCTGCCCGCATATGAAGCGCATCTCGTTGAGGAACATTCTCGAGAGCCTCGTCTATATGCGCGAGGAGGTGACAGTCGATCCGGCGGTGGCCGTGCGTGCACGGCAGGCCGTGGAACGGATGATCAATCTCGGCAACTGAGCCCCGCCCTTTCCGGGCCGCTCATTCGGGAGGTGCCGTCATGGCACAAGGCAACATCGTCGATGCCGGCGACGTTCTGATCGTCGGCGCAGGACTTGCGGGCCTTTTCACTGCGCTGAAACTCGCGCCCCGCCCCGTCACCGTTCTCGCAGGCGCGCCGATCGGCGACGGCGCGTCGAGCGCCTGGGCGCAAGGCGGTATCGCCGCCGCCATCGAGCCGGGCGACACGGCGGAATCCCATGCCGCCGACACGATTGCGGCGGGCGCAGGCACGGTGGACGAAGAAGCCGCGCTTTCGATCGCCCGCGAAGC
>JAJLKS010000434.1:0-3291 GCA_033838765.1 Alphaproteobacteria bacterium | reverse complement strand
AAGGGGGAAAAGGACTTCAGGGCGCATGGCCCGCGCTCCGGCAAAGATTGGGAATCATGAGCCATTCTAATGACATATGGGTCATCCCGGTCTATATCCCGGCGGCAAGGACAGGAGACAGGCACATGACCGGCGAAAAGGACGAGGATCGCAACATCCGGCTCCGGAAACTCAAGTTCCGGTCATGGCACCGGGGCATCAAGGAGATGGACCTTATCCTTGGGCGTTTTGCCGACAGTATTCTGGATTCTCTCAGCGATTCCGAGCTCGATACCTATGAGGAGCTGATCTCCGCGGAGGATACGGAGCTCTACAACTGGCTAACCGGGCGCGAGACCGTGCCTTCGGAGTATGACCATGCGCTGTTTGCCCGTATTCAGACGTTCAACCACATGAAGGGACCGCACAGCCTCTGACGGCTGCGGGCCAAATCCTTGAAAAGCTATTCTGAAGTCGTTTCGGCGCCGGGCCGGCTGACCCTTGGCGAGACCCCGGAGGGGTTCGACGCCCTCGTGCTCGCGGATATGGTTCGCGCGGCCAAAAAAGGCAGCGCCGTGTCCGTTCACGTCGCGCGGGACGATACGCGCATGGCTGCAATGGCCGAGGCGCTCGGCTTTTTTGCGCCCGATATCGAAGTTGTCGTCTTTCCCGCATGGGACTGCCTGCCTTACGACCGCGTCTCTCCCAATTCAGAAATCAGCGCGAGGCGCATGGCCGCGCTGTCGCGGCTTGCGGCGCTGAAGGCCGCACCCGCTGAGACGCCCGTGCTGCTGCTGACGACAGTGAATGCCGTGCTGCAGCGGGTGCCGCCGCAGGAAATGGTGAGCCGCTCCGCGCTTTCGCTGCGTACAGGCAACAGGGTGGATCTCGACGCATTGACCGCCTATCTGGCTTCAAACGGCTATAACCGCACGGGCACCGTGCGCGAGCCGGGCGAATTCGCGGTGCGTGGCGGTATCGTCGACATCTATCCTTCCGGCTTCGAGCTTCCCGTCCGGCTCGACATGTTCGGCGACACGCTGGATGCGATCCGCAGTTTCGACGCGGCCACGCAACGGACGGTCGGGCAGCTAAAAGGACTCGACCTTGTGCCGGCGAGCGAAATCCACCTCGATGCGGATGCGATACGCCGCTTCCGCGCAGCCTATGTCGCGACGCTCGGCGCAGTGACGGGGGACGATCCGCTCTATACGGCCGTCAGCGAGGGCCGGAAACATGCAGGTATGGAACATTGGCTGCCTCTGTTTCACGAGCGGATGGAGACGGTATTCGACTACGTGGCGGACGGACTGATTTCCTTCGATGCGCAGGCCGATGAAGCGCGGGCGGCGCGGCTCGAACTCATTGCCGACTATTACGACGCGCGCGCAGAAGCTCGCCAGCAAGGAAGCTCCGCCAAACTTGCGGCCGACGCTCCGAGCTACAAGCCGTTGAAGCCGGATGCACTCTACCTTGCCGACGACGAATGGCGCGAGCTTCTGGCCGGGAGGCGCGTGCGCGAATTCACGCCCTTCAGCGTACCCGATGGGGCCGGTATCAATCTCGGCGGCAAGCTGGGACGAAATTTTGCCCCCGAGCGAGCCCAGGATGGCACCAATATCTTCGAGGTGCTGGGCGGGCACATTGCGGGGTTGAGACGGAGCGGCAAGCGCATCGCCATTGCAAGCTGGAGCGACGGTGCACGGGACCGGTTGCAACATGTGCTTTCCGATCACGGTATCGGAAATGTTCTCATTGCCGATAGCTGGTCCGATGTTAACAACGTTAGCAGTGCGACGGTTTCGCTGATTGTTCTCGGTCTGGAGGCAGGTTTTGAAACCGGCAACCTCGCCATCATCGGCGAGCAGGACATTCTCGGCGACCGTCTGATCCGCCAGCGGAGAAAGAAGCGGGCGGAGAACTTCCTGACGGAAGCATCGAGCCTCTCGCCAGGGGATCTCGTTGTCCATGTCGATCACGGCATTGGCCGTTTCGAGCGACTGCAGACGATCGAGGTCATGGGCGCGCCGCATGATTGCCTACTGCTCGTCTATCATGGCGGCGACAAACTCTATCTGCCTGTCGAAAACATCGAACTCCTGTCGCGCTATGGCGCCGACGACAGCGACGCCGCGCTCGACAGGCTCGGTGGAACAGGCTGGCAGGCCCGCAAGGCACGGCTCAAGGCACGCATCCGCGAGATGGCGGCGGAGCTTATTCAGATTGCCGCCGCACGCGAGTTGAAGACCGCGCCGGTCATGGAGCCCGTGCCGGGCGCCTATGATGAATTCTGTGCGCGTTTTCCTTTCACGGAAACGGAAGACCAGGAACAGGCAATCGAGGCTGTACTGGAAGATCTGGCTCGCGGGCGGCCGATGGACCGGCTCGTCTGCGGCGATGTGGGCTTTGGAAAGACGGAAGTAGCGTTGCGCACAGCATTCGTCGCGGCCATGGCGGGCTATCAGGTCGCCGTCGTCGTGCCGACCACCTTGCTCGCGCGGCAGCACTACCGCACGTTCAGCCAACGCTTTCATGGATTGCCGCTCAAGCTGCGGCAGATGTCGCGGCTTGTGAACGCGAAGGATATGACGGAAGCGCGCGAGGGGCTTGCAAGCGGGCAGGTCGATATCGTCATCGGCACCCATGCGCTGCTCAGCAAGCAGGTGAAATTCCACAATCTCGGCCTTGTGATCGTGGACGAGGAGCAGCATTTCGGTGTCGCTCACAAGGAACAGCTCAAGAAACTGCGGGCGGAAGTTCACGTGCTGACGCTGACCGCAACTCCCATTCCGCGTACGTTGCAGCTTGCGCTCTCGGGGGTGCGCGAATTGTCGCTGATCGCGACGCCGCCCGTGGACCGGCTGGCCGTGCGTACCTATGTCTCGCCTTTCGATCCTGTGGTTCTCCGAGAAGCTCTCCTGCGCGAGCACTTCCGCGGCGGCCAGAGTTTCTATGTCGTGCCGCGCATTGCCGATCTTGGCGAAGCAGAGGAGTTTTTGCGGGAATATGTGCCAGAGGTGAAGTTCATAGCCGCGCATGGGCAAATGGCGCCTGGCGAGATCGAAGACAAGATGACGGCTTTTTATGACGGGAAATATGACGTTCTCGTTTCGACAACGATCGTCGAATCCGGACTCGATATTCCGACCGCCAACACTCTGGTCGTCCATCGTGCCGATATGTTCGGTCTGGCGCAGCTCTACCAGCTGCGCGGGCGTGTCGGGCGTTCCAAGGCTCGCGCCTATGCATATCTTACAGTTCCGCCACATCGCACACTGACGTCCGGCGCCGAACAGCGCCTGCGCGTGCTGC
>JAJLKS010000433.1:0-2171 GCA_033838765.1 Alphaproteobacteria bacterium | reverse complement strand
CGCGGGCGTCGTCGCCGAGTTTCCGTTCGTCGATGAAGAGTTCGGCATGGCCGTCTTCATGCAGCAGTGCGAAGGAGAGCGGCAACGGCGTGTGCGGCACGTCCTTCCCTCGAATGTTGAACAGCCATGCGATCGAATCCGGCATGGTGAGGACGGCGGTATCGGCATCGCCCGACATCAGATTGCTGGCGAGGCGGCGGATCTTGTCTGCTGCCGGTTCGCCCGCAAATTCGATCGGGTGGGGCTCGACGCGGGCGCGCGGCGGCTCGGGCTGGTCGTCCCAGACGGCATCGAGCGGGTTCGTGTCGACGGGGACAAGCGAGCCGCCCGCCTTTTCAGCGGCGGCGCGCAGCCGCGCCACGCTGTCGATGGTGTGGAGCCAGGGGTCATAGGCGAGCTTTGCGCCCTTGGGCAGGTTTTCCTCGATCCAGCGCGACGGCGGCTCCTCGATCAGGTGCTTTGCCTCGAATGTGTCGAGATCGACCTGATGGCGGACCTGCAGCGTGTAGCGGCCATCGACGAAGATCGCGGCCTTGTCCTTCAGCACCACGGCCATGCCGGCCGAACCGTTGAAGCCCGTCAGCCAGCGCAGGCGCTCGGCATGGGGCGGCACATATTCGCCCTGGTGCTCGTCGGCACGGGGGATGAGGAAGCCGTCGAGCCCGCGGCGGGCAAGCTCCTCCCGGAGTTTCGCGGCGCGGGCCTTGCCGAGGGCCGGATTGGCTGTGTCGTCATAGGTCTGGAACATGGAATGAATGTAAGTGGCGGCCGGGGCCGGGGCAATGGGTCTGCCGGGGGCTCGTAACGGCTAGCGCGCCATGCGGAGCGTCACCCAGTCGCCTTTCGGCTTGCGGGAGACGAGGCGGAAGCCCTGAAGCCGCATGGCGCCGGCGACCATTGCCTCCTGCGTCCGTAACGTGCCGGAGAGGATCAGCGTGCCGCCGGGCCTCAGATGGGCGCGAAAGGCGGGGGCAAGGGAGACGAGGGGGCGGGCGAGGATATTTGCAACGATGAGGTCGTAAGGCGCGCGGGCGGCAAGCGCCGTGTGGCCGAAGCCCTTGGCCGTGACGGCGGTGACGAAGGGAGAGGCGCCATTGGCCCGGGCATTGGCGAGCGTCACCTTCACGGCGACGGGGTCGATATCCGAGGCGAGGACGTTCACGCGGGCGAGCTTCGCGATGGCGATGGCCAGCACGCCCGTGCCCGTGCCGATGTCGAGGGCGTTCACGGGGCGGCCGGGCTTCACAAGTTCGGAGATATATTCGAGGCAGCCGGATGTCGTTTCGTGGTGGCCGGTGCCGAAGGCCTGTCCGGCATCGACGAGAAGCGGGATTGCACCTGCTGGCACCTTCCCTGCATCATGGCTGCCATGGACGAAGAAGCGCCCAGCGCGGACCGGCTCCAGCCCTTCGAGCGAGCGCGTCACCCAGTCTTCGTCGGGCAGGGGCTCAATGGCAAGAGCTTGCGCCATGATGCCCGTCTGCGCTTCGGCGCCTTCGATCAGCTTGCTGAGTGTTTCGAGGCCGGGCTCAACGTCATAAAGCGCCTCGACGCGCCATAGGCCATGGGCCTCAACCTCGTTCCATTCGGACGCCGTTTTTACGAGCGGCGAGGAGCCTGGTTCGGCCTCGGTCGTGGAAATGGCAAGGGCGTCCGGGTAGATCGCGTCTTCAAGCGCGCCGGAAAAGGCATCGACGGCTTCATAGGGCACGGTGAAGGAGAATTTCCAGAGGGTGGTCATGGGTGTGTTGTCCCATCCGCAACCCACATGTCATGCCCGGACTTGATCCGGGCATCCAGGAGCCACCTGCTCTGTACCTGGCCGCTCTGGATTGCCGGCCTCCTTGGAAATTTAAAGGAGGGCCCGGCAATGACGGGTTTGGTTGAGAGAGGTGATGTCACTCTCACACCCGCTCCAGAAAACTGTCGATCACCTTCTTGCGGCCGGCCTTGTCGAAATCGACGGTGAGCTTGTTGCCGTCGATCTCGGTGACATGGCCATAGCCGAATTTCTGGTGGAAGACGCGCTCGCCTTTGCCGTAGCTGGCCGCGGACGGATCGCTGGTCGCGACGAGTTCGGCATGGGCCTCATAGGCGGGCGGGGGGGCGCGGGTTTAGGGCTTTGGGGGTGGGCGGCGCCCCCCGGGGGGGGGCTATTCGCTGCCCCCCGC
>JAJLKS010000432.1:0-3265 GCA_033838765.1 Alphaproteobacteria bacterium | reverse complement strand
GCCCACATGCGTATCGCCGATGAAGATTTGCGGCACCGTATGGCGGCCATGTGCCCGGTTCATCATCTCCCGGCGCTTGTCCGCATCCATGCCGACATCGATCTCGGTGAAGGAAACACCCTTCTGCTCGAGAAGGCCCTTCGCCCTGAAGCAATAGGGACAGAGCATGGTCGTGTAGATCGTGACATCCGCCATGGCGGCACTCCGGAAGAAAACCAGAAAACGGCGCAAGCGCCTGAAAAAACTCACCCTATCATATAGAGGCGCCGCCAGCGGGTACAACCCGGGCAAGACAGAGCACGGAAACCTCCGCCGCCCCGGCGTGAACCAGCACCCTGGCGCAGGCTTCCGCCGTCGCGCCTGTCGTCATCACATCGTCGACAAGGACGACATGCCGGCCGCGGACAAGCGCCGCCGCACCGGACCCGAGCCGGAAGGCGCCAGCTACATTGCGGCGGCGCTGATCGCCCGAAAGGCCGACCTGCGGCCTCGTCGCCCTGACGCGGGTGAGAAGCTCCGGCGCATAGGCAAGTCCGGCATCGCGCGCCAACGCCCGGGACAATTCCGCCGACTGGTTGAAACGGCGGGAGAAAAGTCGCCGCTTGTGAAGCGGGACCGGCGCCACGATATCGGCCTCCGCCAGAATGTCCGCGCCGATGCGGGCGAGCCAGCGGGCAAAGGCAGGCGCTGCCTCCATACGGTCGCTGTATTTGAAGCGGTGAACGAGCCGCGCCGCGCCGTCGCTGTAGCGCATGGCGGCGCGCGCCCGCGCATAGGAGGGCGGATAGGCGACAGCGGCGGCGCTCACCGCGCCGTCTCCCGCTTCATAGGGAAAGGGTATTCCCGTAACCGCGCAGTAGGGCCGCTCGATGAAGTCGATCCCCGCCCAGCACTGTCCGCAAAGCGCGGCATGGACCGAGACACCGCGCCCGCAGCCAAGGCAAAGCGGCGGCAGGGCCAGATCCGCGACGCGGGAAAGCCCTGCCCGCGCCGATGCCGCCCATTCCGCGATCCTGCCCATCTGCATGAAACCCCTCCGCCCCGCGCAAGCCTAGCATGAGGCGGTTTGCCTGCGAGCGGGACTTGCGGCGGGACGCCCACATAACCATGATGCGCGCCATGCCCTCACCAACCCGGAGAATTGACCTTTTCGACCGCGCCGCGCTTCGCCGCCGCCGCGACCGGGCGGCTGCGGGATTTTCAGGCTTCGACTTTCTGGTGCGCAGGGCGGCTGAGGACGTGGCCGGGCGCATCGCCGCCGCCAACCGGAACTTCGATGTTGCGGCCGACCTCGGCTGCCATCACGGCGCACTGGCCGCCGCCGCTGCCGCGCAAGACATGAACGGCGGCAAGATCGGATGTCTCGTTTCGGCGGATTTGTCGCTGCCGATGCTGCGCCACGCACCCGCGCCGCGCCTCGTGGCCGATGAGGAGACGCTGCCCTTTGCCCATGCAAGTCTCAATCTCGTGACGAGCATTCTCTCGCTTCATGCCGTGAACGATCTGCCCGGCGCGCTCGTGCAGATCCGCCGCGCGCTGAAGCCGGACGGACTGTTCATGGCAGCGATGTTCGGCGGAGACACGCTGACGGAGCTTCGCCAATCGCTTGCGGACGCGGAAATCGAGATCGAGGGCGGATTGTCGCCACGCGTCGCGCCGTTTGCCGATCTGCGCGACATCGGCGCATTGCTGCAGCGCGCGGGCTTTGCCCTTCCCGTTGCCGATACCGACCGCGTGACCGTGCGCTATCGCGATCCCTTCCGCCTGATGGCCGATCTGCGCGGCATGGGAGAGACGAACGTCATGACGGAACGCCGCCGCACGCCCCTGCGGCGCGCGACGCTGATGCGCGCCGTCGAAATCTATCGCGAAAAGTTCGGATTGCCGGATGGGCGCGTCCCCGCGACCTTCGACATCGTCATTGCGACGGGCTGGGCGCCGCATGAAAGCCAGCAGAAGCCGCTGCGCCCCGGCAGCGCCGAAGCGCGGCTTGCCGATGCGCTCGGCACTGTTGAGCACCGCTCCGGAGAAAAGCCGGGAGGCTGACGCCTAGAGGGACGCCAGACCCTCGACGATCTTCGAATAGAAGGAGGTGTTGAGCGCGGTGCCGATGGTGCCGGCAGCAACGATGATGACGAGCGAAATGCCGGCCGCGATCAACGCATATTCCATCGCCGTTGCACCGCCTTCCGCCCGGGCGAGGTTTCGCAGAGATTTCGCAACACCCTTCATGGCCGTCCCCTTCCAGGGCGCGACCTCACAGGAGATCGCGCAGAACCGCCACCAGCGGCTCGTCCGCAGGTGGCATCGGGTAATCCCGGAGCTTCACCGGGCGCACCCATTGCAGCGCCTGTCCCTCAAGGGCTTTCACTTCGCCCTCCCACCGCCTGCAGACATAGAGCGGCATGAGAAGGTGAAACCCTTCATATTCGTGGCTCGCGAAGGTAAGCGGCGCAAGACAAGCCTTCGCGACATCGATGCCAAGCTCTTCCCTCAATTCCCGGATCAGGCAGGCTTCGGGCACTTCGCCCTCTTCCACCTTGCCGCCCGGAAACTCCCAAAGGCCTGCCAGTGGCTTGCCTTCGGGACGGCGGGCAATCAGCACCCGCCCATCGGCATCGACAAGCGCACAAGCCGCAACGAGCAGCAGCCGCTTCGGCCCGCCCTGTTCGCCTTCGCGCTCTTCGCTCATGCTTGCGCCTTCCGGTTAAGAAATTCTGCCGCCGTCACCCGCAAGGCACGGCGGGCCTTCGTTTCTTCGAATTTTAGTTAAAAATCCGCAAAGCGGACCTTAGCTCCGGTAGTCGGCATTGATGCGGATATAGTCGTAGGTGAGATCGCAGGTCCAGACCGTGGCCGCCGACTTGCCGGCACCGATATCGACCTCGATGTCGATATCGCTTCCCTTCATGTGCTTCGCGACCGGCGTTTCGTCATATCCGGGCACCGCCATGCCGTTCTTCGCCACATCGATGCCGCCGATGCGAATGGCAAGCTTGTCGCGGTCCGCAGCTTCGCCCGACTTGCCGACCGCCATCACGATGCGCCCCCAGTTCGCATCCTCACCGGCGATTGCCGTCTTCACGAGCGGCGAATTGGCGATCGCCATGGCGACGCGGCGCGCAGCCTGATGGCTCTGTGCACCGGACACGGCGACACGGATGAACTTGGTGGCACCTTCGCCATCCTTCACGACCTGATGCGCGAGATCGAGCATGAGATCGTCGAGCGCGGCGCGGAACTCACGAAGCCGCGGATCGCCCGC
>JAJLKS010000431.1:0-4162 GCA_033838765.1 Alphaproteobacteria bacterium | reverse complement strand
GGGATCGAACTGAAGCGGCAAGGCGTCCGCGTGATTTTCGCCACCGCCCATGCCGATGACGCGACAATGTTTCCGGGTGATGCAGCCTCGATCCATCGCATCGGAAAACCTGCGTCTTCGCGCGCGCTTCTCCGCGCGCTCCTGGCCGCCAGTTGAAATCCAGTTTTAAGCAACCGAAGAGTACCGGCAAAATGAATACGAGCTGCGGCAGCGTTCAACGGCAGGCTGAAACCGGCCAGGTGACCATACCCGATGAAGACATCGTCATGCACCGGCCGCTCTGGTTCCGGCAGGCGCTGGCCGCCCCCTTCGAAAGCCGTACGCTCACGGTCGACGGCAACGACATTCATTATCTGCGCTGGGGGAATGACGATGCAAATCGTCCGGGCCTTCTCTTCGTCCATGGCAATGGCGCTCACGCACACTGGTTCCATTTCATAGCGCCGCTTCTGACTCAACATTACAACGTCGCCTCGATGGATCTCGGCGGCATGGGCGACAGCGGCTGGCGTATGAACTACACGCGCGACACTTTCGCCCGCGAGATCGGCGAAGTGGCGCTCGCCGCCGGTCTCGGCCCGAAGCCTGTGGTCGTCGGCCATTCCTTCGGCGGCTTCGTCTCGCTGATCGCCGGCAAGCACTACGGCGACAGGCTCGGCGGTCTCATCCTCTGCGACTTCACCGTGCGCCCGGCAGACAATTCGCATGAGTGGTTTCTGAACGATCCCGAACGCCGCCCGACGAAAATCTACAAGAGCTTCGAGGAAGCCGTTTCGCGTTTCCGCCTTGCGCCGTTGCAGCCCTGCGCCAACGGCTTCATCCTCGACTATATCGGCCCGTTGAGCCTGCGGCAGGTGACGAAAGGCGAAACGCGCGGCAAACGCACCTTCGAGGAAACGGGCTGGACCTGGAAGTTCGATGCCTCGATCTTCAATGGCCTCCGCATGGGCAACGACCATGCCGATATCTACCGGAACCTCGCCTGCAAGGGCGCTGTGATGTTCGGCCTCGAGAGCAAGGACTACGACCCGAAGACGATCTCTTTCCTGCGCAAGCTGACACCGGAAAAGCCCGTCTTCACTGTGCACGGCGCTCAGCATCACATCATGCTGGATCAGCCCCAGGCGTTCGCCACGGCCATCGGCGCACTTATGGCGCAGTGGCAGGCCGAAGGCGCGCTCGGGTGAGTCTCGAGCTGACGCTCGTCATCCTCGCGGCGAGCATCGCCTGCACGGCGCTGCTCGTCTGGTTCGAGAAGCGGCCGACGGAAATCGGCCGCGTCCGCCTTCTGCCGACGACACCGCTGATCTTTCTCTCCCTCATGGTTGCGATCCTGATGATCGTCCATGTGGTGAACCTTATGGGATTTGTGACCGGCCGCTGACCTGTATCAGTGGAGCCCGATTTCTTCTTCCTCGTCATCGGCGATATTCGCATCCGTGCTGCGAAGGTTTTTCAGCACCGGATGGAAGATCGCAAAGCAGAGAATGACGACCATCAGCACCATGCCGAGCATGAAGGGTGCCGAATGGAGCACCCAGAAGAGCGGGATACCGATGGCTGGATTGAGGATATGGCCCGTCGCCGCCGTGGAGCCGATGAGCCCCGCGACAGCCCCCTGATCCTTCAGCGACACGGAAAGCGACGCTCCCGCCGAAAGCCCCGCCCGCAGGAAGCCGAAGCCGAGCCCCGCCAGCGCCAGCGCCGAGACGAGCATGCCGTAGGAACCGCCGATCACCAGCATCGCAAACGAGAGAAGCGTCGCGACCGCGCCCCAGCGCAGCAGGAACTGCACGGTGAGATCGAACCGCTGGATGAGGCCAAGCTGCGCCACGAGCGTCGACATGGCCATCGCCATCATGCCGACGCTGACGAGCTGCGTTGCGGCCGAACCGCCAAGCTCCAGTTCCGCCATCAGATAGAAGGCAAAAAGCTGCATCATGATCGACTGGCTGAGGCTGAGAATGACGCCGATGGTGAGCCATGGCAGCACGTTCGGCGCAGTCCATTTCAGCGCCGCCCGCTTCTGCTGCTTCTCGCTGAGGAGCTTTATCGGCGCCGTGCGCTCCGGCAGCAGGATCCAGATCGCAACACCGCTGACCAGCGCCAGCGCACCTACCGCGAAAAAGGGCGCGAGAATATGGATTTCGGCAAAGGCGGCGGCGACGCCCGGTCCCACCACCGTGCCGAGACCGAATGCGGCGCCGATCTGCGCGATGGAACCCGCACGCTCCGCCCGCGTCGTGCGGTCCGCCACATAGGCCTGCGAAGCCGGCATGGAACCCGAGCCGAAAATCCCGAAGATCGCCCGCGCGCCCATGACGAGCGGGAACATCAGCGCCATCGAAATCCAGTGGAGATAGCCTGCAAGCAGCACCACGCCGACAAGCGAGGTCGAGATGCCGAAACCGAACACCCCGATCAGGATGACGGGCTTTCTGCCCATCACGTCGCTGCGCCGCCCCCAGAAGGTGCTGGTGAGAATCCACAAGGCCGCCGATAGCGAGAAGATCATCGTCGTCTCGAACTCGGTCATGCCGAGATCGACGGCAATGGGCGGCAGCACGGCAAAGACGAGCGTCTGGCCCATGCCGACCGAGAGCAGGCAGACGAAGAGGATGAAGAAGGCGCGCTGCCGCTCCTTCGGCGTCGTCTTGCGATCGGCCTCGGAGAGAGATACCGGCTTTGGCTCGGGCTCCGGCCGCGCGGCGGTCGTCTCCGCCGTCTTTTCGTCATCTGCCGACATGGAACGGGCTTTCCGGTCTGCGCTGGCCCCCATCTCGGGGATGGCCCTTCCTTTACGTCAAACCGGATTGCCTTTCCAGCCCGCGCTTTCGCAAATCGGCCCTCGCGGAAATGCCCCGTGACCCAGCGACAGGCTGGCGAATCCGGCTGCCGTTTGACAGTACGGCGCGGTGGAAGGCCTACTCCCGGAAACGACATTCGAACGGGAGGATTCCATGGAACTCGCCTTTGGCCCGAAAGACGCCGCATTCCGCGACGAGGTGCGCAGCTTTCTCGACGAGAAGCTGACGCCGGAATTGCGCGCGGTGGGCCGCCGCATGACGAGTGTCTATGCCGACTACGACACCACCATGGCCTGGCACAAGGAACTCTATGCGAAGGGCTGGGTCGCCCCTGCCTGGCCCGTCGAATATGGCGGCTGCGACTGGAGCGTCATCCAGCACTACATCTTCTCGAGCGAACTCGCCTCGGCCGGGGCCCCGCCCCTCTCGCCCATGGGGCTCGGCATGTGCGGCCCGGTGCTCATCGGCTATGGCACGCCGGAGCAGAAGGCGTTTTACCTGCCACGCATCCTCAACGGCGAGGATTTCTGGTGCCAGGGCTATTCGGAGCCGGGCTCGGGCTCGGACCTCGCAAGCCTCCAGATGAGCGCGCGCGAGGATGGGGACGATTTCATCTGCAACGGCCAGAAAATCTGGACGACGCATGCGAATTACGCGAACCGCATCTTCAATCTCGTGCGCACCTCGAAGGAGGATATTCCCCAGCGCGGCATCACCTTCATCCTCATCGACATGGACACGCCGGGCCTCAAGGTTGAACCGCTCGTGATGCTCTCGGGCGAGCATATCCAGAACCAGATTTTCTTCACCGATGTCCGCGTGCCGAAGAAGAATGTCGTCGGCAAGGTGGGCGAAGGCTGGACGGTCGCGAAATATCTGATGCAATTCGAGCGCGGCGGGCATGCCTATGCGCCGGGGCTTCAGGTGCGGCTTGAGCGCATCCGCCGCATGGCCTCGCAGGAAACGGGCGATGGCGCCGCGAAGCTCATTTCAGATGCGTCCTTCGCGCGGAAGATCGCCGATGCCGCAAGCGAGATCATGGCGCTCGAATATACCGAGCATCGGATCATGTCGGCGCTGTCGAACGGCGAGGCACCGGGCGCGGAAAGCTCGCTTCTGAAGACGCGCGGCACGGAACTGAGCCAGCGGCTCACCGAGATCGCACTGGAAGCCGTCGCCTATTACGCCGTCCCCTTCCAGCCGCATGCGACGGCGCCGGGCGGCCCGGTGCCTGGTGCACCGGAAGTCTCGCCGAACGAAACGCCGGCCGGCCCCGACTATGCCTGGCCCGTCACGTCGAAATATCTGAACGACCGCGCGGGCTCGATCTATGCGGGCACGAACGAGATCCAGCG
>JAJLKS010000430.1:0-4063 GCA_033838765.1 Alphaproteobacteria bacterium | reverse complement strand
GCCGCTCTTCACATGGCGCTCCGCATTGGCGGCAAGCCGGAAGCCGGCCTCGCGCAGCGTGCAATGCTCGCGGATGCAGGTCAGCACATCCTGCATCTTCTTGCGGTCCGGCTCGTGATAGAGAACGTCGTTCGTGGCAAGCAGCGGCACGTTCGTGGCGGCGGAAAGTTCCGTGAGCATGGCATGGCGCCGCTTGTCGTCCGCACGGTAGAGCGGCGTCAGCGCAAGCCAGACGGAAGCCGGAAAGCGCGCCTTCAGGGCTTCGAGATTGCCGCGAAAGGCCGCGTCCGGCACCGCAGGCGGCATGGCGATGAAGCACTGCCCCTCGCCTTCCGCCAGCACATCCTCCAGCATGAGATGACACTCGCCCTTCTTCGCCCGCCTGTTGCCGCGCGTGAGAAGCCGCGCAAGACGGCCATAGGCCGCGCGGTCCTGCGGATAGGCGATGACCTCGAACCCGTCCATGAGCGCAAGGCGCACGCCGGGCAGGAAGCGGATGCCCGCCGTCTTTGCCGCGGCATGGGCGCGCACGAGCCCTGCCATCGTGTTGCGGTCGGCGATGCCGATCGCATCGAGCCCCTGCGCGACAGCCGCCATGACGAGTTCTTCGGCATGGGACGCACCGCGCAGGAAACTGAAATTGCTCGCCATGGCGAGTTCGGCAAAGCCCGCGCTCATTCAAAGATGCCATGCAGAAACCAGCGCGGGCCCTCATTGTCGTGCCTGTAGAGCCCGTCGCGATAAAGCCAGAAGCGCCGCCCGTCGCCATCTTCCACGCGGTAATAATCGCGCGTGTGCTGCCCGCCGCCGCGCCACCATTCCGGCACGATCCGCTCCGGCCCTTCCGCCCGCGCGACGCGATGCGCGATCCTGCGCCAGCGGAAAAGAAGCGGAGGCCCTTCCGGCACCTCCGCGACCGCTTCCACGGGCTCCGGCGCAGGCAGGAGGCGCAGTGGCCGCGGCAGGCTGCCGCCGAGAACCGAAGCGCGATGCTCGTCAAGATGCGTCTTCCAGCCCTGCATCGCGGGCGTCACGCCATTAAGCGCGGGAACGGCCATGACCGCACGTTCGGGAACATGGCTTGCGCGGGGTTCAAGACGGAGAAGGCGGTCCGCACCGAAACGGTTGCTGACCCGGTCCACGAATTTCCCGAGTTCCTCTTCGTGATCCTCCCCGCTCTCGAAGCCGCTCTGCGCAGGGGCGAGCGGATCGGCGGCGAGGCAGGCAAGTTCGATCGCCTCGATACCGAAACCGGGGTCGAAATCGTCGCCGAGCAGCGCGAGCTTCTCGTGAAAGAGGCGCGCGAGATGCGCGGCATCATGCGTTGCGATGCCGGTGCCGGCGCGAAGCCGCGTCACCTCGCCATCGACGCGGAAAAGCTGCAGCATCATGCGGCGCGCGCCCTTACGCTCGCCCGCGAGCACCGCGCAGAGATCGCCCGCGATGCGCGTCACCGCATCGAGAATATGCGCCTGCCGCGTCAGCCCTTCGGCGAATGCGAGGCTCGCACGGAACGGCACGGGTGCGCGCGCGGGCGAAATGGGCTCGGGCGCGGCGCCCAGCGCCTCGTCGAGACGGCGCGAAAGTTCGGTGCCGAAACGCGCGGTGAGCGGCGCGCGCGGCCGCCCGTAAAGATCGCCCACGCGCTTGAGACCAAGCCGGATGAGCCCGTCCACCTGATCGGCGCGGAGCCGGAGTGCCGCGACGGGAAGCGGGCGCAATGCCTCCACCTCACCGCCTTCGGGGAGCACGCACTGATCCTCCTTGCCGAAACGCGAAAGCGCCCAGGCAGCACCCGGCGTGGAGGCAATGGCGATCCGCGCGGTGAAACCGAAGCCGGCAAAGCGCCGCCGCATTTCGCTCAGAAGCGCCGCCTCGCCGCCAAAGAGATGCGCGCAGCCCGTGATGTCGAGCAGGATGCCGTCCGGCTCCTCGCCGAGCCCCGCGGGGTCGAGCGCCGTCCAGGGCGTGAAGCGCCCGCACCAGCCGGCAAGGCGGATGAGCGCCTTCCGGTCGCCCGGCGGATCGGCCGGGAGAATTTCAAGCTTCGGACAGAGCGCCATCGCATCCGGCACGAGCTGGCCGGGCTCGACGCCCGTGGCCCGCGCCAGCGCATTGCAGGCCGTGAGGCGGATGCCGCCCGCCCCGGCCCGCGCCAGCGCCCTTGGCCTTTCCGCGACCGGCAGGGGCGATGCCTGCCGCGCAAGCCCGCGATACAGCCGCTCCACCGGCCAGGACGGCAGAAAAAGCGAGGCAATCCGCCGTTTTTCAGCGATACGCACGATCCGGACCCAACTGGAACAAAATAGGAACAAGATTGTGCCCCAAGCCCCGGCGCGAGGCGAGTCGAATCCGGCAATGCCTCTTTCTCGCCCGAAAGAGGGATAGGATGAGGCTATGGGGGCGCGGGCTCCCGGATATCAGGAGAGCGGCATGCCGAAACAGCCAAAGACGAAATATCTGGTTCTCGCCGCCGCGCTGGCGGGGCTCACGCTGGCCGCCTGCGCAGACCCGGCAGCCGAACAGGCGCGGCTCGATGCGATCGACCACAAGAACTGCACCGATCTCGGCTTCGAGCCGAACACCGAGGCCTATGGCAATTGCCGCCTGAAGATGAAGGAAATCCGCGCGAAGGAAGAAGGCAGCCGCGCGCCGAATGTCGGCTTCGGCGTCGGTATCGGCATCGGGCTTTGAGGCCATGGAGTAACCGTCATGCGTATCGTGAAAACCGGACTGACGCTCGCCGCCCTTCTTGCGCTGGCGGCCTGTGCAAGCCCCGAGGAACAGGCCTCGCGCGCCGCCGCGCAACTGCAGGCCGATCAGGCGGAATGCCAGCGCATCGGATTCGATCCGGGTACGGAGGCTTTTTCGAACTGCCTGCTGAAGCTCAGGGAAATCCGCGCGCAGGAGGAAAACACAAGGGAACTCCGCCGCGCGAACACGCCCTCGCCCTGGTGGGGGCCTTATCCGGGCTATGCGCCCTACCCTTATCCCTATCGCCGCTGGTGAGCCTCAGCCCGCCTGCATGAAGGAAAGCACGGCGCCGCGCTCTTCCGCCGCGAAAGCCGGTTCGCCCTCCGGCTGCAACGGCGCGAAGGAAAAGGCGGCCGCTTCCGCATTCCATTGCGTGAGCCAGGCGCCGGGCTGACCGCCACGGCAGCGCACAAGCGACACCGACCAGCGGGGGAGACCCGGCAATCTTTCATCCGCTTCCACGTCTGCCCGCGCCTCGCTCGGGCCCGCCGCGACATGCCAGCGCGTGACGGCAACGCTTGCCGCCGCCTTGCCATGACCGGTGAAGAGCATCGCCGGCGTTTCCGTTTCCTCTGCTGCAAGCTGCAGCCGCCGCGTGGCGGCAAGCGTGAGCGCGGCGGAGCGCCCGTCCACCTCGCCGAGCACCGCCGCGAAGGCCCGCGCACGAAGCGCCTCCTCCATGATCCAGAGACAATCCGTATCGGAAGGCGGCAGCGCGATGATGAGCCGCGCGGGATCGAGCCCGAAAGCGGCAAGCCCGGCCCCGTAAAGCCGGCCCATGTCGAAAGGCGGCCGCGCCGTCTCGCACCAGAGAACCGGCCGCGCCGAATGGCGCATGGCGGCCGATGCCAGCGCCGCAGCAAAACCCGTCGCCGCGCCCATGTCGCGATAGGCCGCTGCCGCCACCTCATGCAACGCGCCCTTGCGGAGCCCGCCGCCCGGCAGAAGGCCCGCGGCCTCAGCCCCGAGCGGGATCACCCCGGACCCCGGAGCCCCTTCGGCCCCGCTCCCGGCAATCTTCGACTTCAAATCGGCAATAAGGGCGCACCTGTCCATGTGCCCAAGATAAGTGTTCCTGTTTTGTTCTTCAAGGCCTTCCTGCCGAAAACCCTCCCCCTACCGCATATGCGCCTGGAATTCCTCGGTGGAATTGGTGCGGGGGAAAGGCGTCTCGGGGACCGGCACGCCGAGGAAGCGGCAGAGCGGGTCCCAGCCTTCCGCGACATTGAAGACGAGGAGGCGGTGGGCCGGGATCGAGCGTTTTACTTCAGCCTCATGCCTTGCCAGCACATCGAGCACATGGGCCTTG
>JAJLKS010000429.1:0-1833 GCA_033838765.1 Alphaproteobacteria bacterium | reverse complement strand
TTTCCTTGTCCGCACATTGTCCTTTCCGTGAAGCCACCACCACCTGTACCCCGCCATGGCGCAGCCGGACTGTCGTTCCGAGCGACATGCGCGAACCGCCATAGAAGGGACCCGTTGCGAGGAACTCGCCATTGGTGATCCGCATAACTTCAAACTCGGCTTCAATCGGCCGCTCACCGGGTGCACCACCGGTCTTTGCGCCAAGGGAAAGCGTAACTCGGGCACCCTCGCCCGCCTCCGCCGCGCGCGCCGCACTTTCCGGATCGAAGAGAACGGCGAGACAGGCATTCTGCGCATCCTGCGCGATCAGCTCCGCCAGAATGCCGATGGTGTCGCCATTGCCGCCCGCGCCCGGGTTGTCCTGCGTATCGGCGAGGACGACGGGACCCTTGCCGGGCGATGAATGCCTGATCGCGTATGCCACAGCATCGCGCGCGGACCAGAGCTTCTCACGGAAATCGGGCTCCGCCTCGCGGGCGGCATCGGCGATGCGCTGCGCGGCTTCAGCCGCGGCTGCTTCCGTATCGGCATAGGCGACGATGACGGGCCCGCATTCCGGGATGTCGACGGGCGGGAAGCCCGTTGTGAAGGAGACGCTGCTGACGCGGCCATTACCCGTGACGCGCCCCTCCTCCTCGGCGACGAGGCCGTAGAGATGCGCGGCGGGTTCGATCAGCGTGCATTGCGCGGTAAGCGGGATCAGATAGTCGAGACGGCGCATCGCTTTTGCCTGACGTGTGCCCGACTTCACAAGATGGAAAAGATGCTCCGCGGCGCGCGCGCCCGTCTCCGCCATGTCGACATGCGGATAGGTGCGATAGGCGATGAGCGCATCGGCATGGGCAACCATGCGCTCCGTCACATTGGCATGAAGGTCGAGCGAGGCGACGAGCGGCACGTCCCTGCCGATCGCCTTGCGGACACGGGCGAGGATCTCGCCTTCGCCATCGTCGAAATTCTCCGTCACCATCGCGCCGTGCAGATCGAGATAGACCGCATCGACACTTCCTGCCGCCTTCAGCTCTTCGAGCATCATGGCCATGATGCGCTCGAAGGCATCCTCGGTGACATGCGCGGAGGGCGTCGCCGAACACCAGACGAGCGGCACGAGCGTGTTGCCCGGCGCGGCGGCGTCGATGAACCCGGCGACTGGGACATTCATCCCCTGAAAGGCCGAAAGGAGCCTCTCGCCCCGCTGCAGCGCGGGCCAGGAATCCGCCTGCTCGAAAGCGGCGTAGTCCGCCTTTGTCGGCGCGAAGGTGTTGGTCTCGTGCTGGAAACCACCAACGGCGATACGCATGAGCCTGCCGATCCCTTTTTCCGCGATGACCGCACGCGCGGCGCATCAGCCTTTTTCGATACCGCTTGCGATGTCCTTCAGCAAGCCGACCACAGCCTCTTCATGACCCATGGGGTTTCCGTCCGGAGAAACCGCGCGCCCGAGCGCCATCCCGATCATGGCCTCGAGGATGAGCCGATAGAAAGCGATGTTTTTCTCGCTTCGTCCAACCATCATCGCCAGGTCCGCGTTCAGCTCTGGCGACATGAGCGCCCTGAAGCGCTGGATGACCGGCGCCAGTTCGCCGCGCAGCGCGGGGTCGTTGCGCGCCGCCAGCCACACCTCGATGATGATCTTGAAATCCGGGTGGCCGAAATTCGACCAGGCGGTGTCGATATAACCGCTCAGCAAGTTCCGGGGATCGCGCGCCGCGGCGGCTTCCCTGCCGCGCACCACCATCGACGTGCATATCTCGTCAAGCGTCGCTGCGAGCAAGGCCGACAGACCCGCAAAATGATGAAACAGCGCGCCCCGGGTGACGCCCGCGCGGGCGC
>JAJLKS010000428.1:0-7636 GCA_033838765.1 Alphaproteobacteria bacterium | reverse complement strand
TCTGCCGCTCGAGGAAGTGGCGCGGATCGAGGCCTATTTCCAGCCGCCCGCCTTCGAGGAACTGCCGAACGAGAGCACAGAGCTCAACAAGGCTGTGCTGGCCGATCCCGGTTTCGCAAACTGGGTGAAGTCGAACGTGGCCGAGCACAAGGTGCCGGGCTATGCGATCGCCAATATCTCGCTGAAGCCCATCGGCGGCACGCCCGGCGACTGCACCTCCGACCAGATGGACGCAGTGGCCGACATTGCCGAGAAATACAGCTTCGACGAACTGCGCGTGACGCATGAGCAGAACCTGACGCTGGCCCATGTGCGCAAGAAGGACCTCTACGCCGTTTACGAAGCGCTGAAGAAGCACGATCTCGCGACGGCGAATATCAATCTCATCACCGACCAGATCGCCTGCCCCGGCCTCGACTATTGCGCGCTCGCCAATGCGCGGTCGATCCCGATTGCGCAGCGCATTTCCGAACGCTTTGCCGACATTGCGCGCCAGCACGAGATCGGCGAACTGAAGATCAACAATTCGGGCTGCATCAATGCCTGCGGCCATCACCATGTCGGCCATATCGGCATTCTCGGCGTCGACAAGAAGGGCGTCGAATATTACCAGGTGACGCTGGGCGGCGCGGCGGACGAGAAGACGGCGATCGGCGACATCGTCGGTCCGGCCTTTACCGAGGGCGAGATCGTGGATGCGATCGAGAAGATCGTGAATACCTATCTCGGCATCCGCAATGACGGCGAACGCTTCATCGACACCTATCGCCGCGTCGGCATCGATCCGTTCAAGGAGACCCTCTATGCAGCTCATTAAGAACGGCGAGTTCGTCGAGGACAAGTTCGTGACGGTCGCAGACGACGAGCCGCAGCCCGAGGGTGCGGCGATCGTCTCGCTCGAACGCTGGCAGGCGGAGCGCGACAGCCTGCGCACGCGCAACACGCCTATCGGCGTGCGCCTGAAAAGCGGTCAGGAGCCGTCCGCCATTGCGGAAGATCTCGACCACATCGCGCTTGTGGCACTGGAGTTCCCGGCCTATCGCAACGGACGCGCTTATTCCTATGCGCGGCTCTTACGCGAGCGCCATGGCTTCAAGGGCGAATTGCGCGCGGTGGGCAATGTGCTGCGCGACCAGTTCCAGTTCATGATCCGCTGCGGCTTCGACGCGCTGGAAGTCTCCGATAACATCACGCCGGAAATCTTTGAGGAATGCGCGGGATTCTTTACCGCCTTCTATCAGCCGGCAGCCGACGGCAAGGAGACGGTCCTGTCGCTCCGCCAGCGCCTTGCGGCACGGGCACAAGCGGCAAGCTGACCTCGCCGATACAGCCGATAAAAAGCCCGGCCCTCTTTCGAGGCGCCGGGCTTTCTTACGCAACTTTACTGTCTCGCGGCAAGGATACGCAACTGGGGGGCTGTTGCCGCGGTCTCGCGCTATTACGCAGCGCGGAGCTTTTCGAAGGCTTCGGTGAACTTTGCCGCATAGGGGTTCACGGCTTCGCGCACGGTCGACACGGTGAGCTCGTTCAGCTCGCGGGCGGCATCGATATTGCGCTTCAGCGTGGCGCGGACATATTCGTTCTGCAGTTCGACCGCCGACTTGAGGCTGCCGGACTTGAACACGGCGCGGGCGGTTTCGACGCCTTCCTCGAAATTGGTGCGGGCCAGCGTCACGATGATGCCGGAGGCGGCTTCGATCGGGTTCTTCGCTTCGGCCTTCGGGGCGGCCTTGGCGGTCGTGGTCTTGGCCGAGGCCTTTTTGGCGCGCGGCTTGGCTTTGGTCGTCTTGGCCTTCGAGGCCTTCGGGGTCGCTTCGGTCATTTCAAATCTCCTGTATCGCGTGGCCGCTCACATGCGTTGCAAGCGTTTCCCCGCACATACCGGCGCGCCGGATTTGTGCGCTGCACAATGAGATAATAAGCCCCTGCCGCAACGTCAAGAGAATTTTGTGCAATGCACAAAAACCGGGGCTTCAGCAGGCCTGTTTTCTTAAAAACGGCTTATAGAAAAAGGACTTAGCTCAGGTTGCGGCGCGGCGTCGCAGATGAGCGAGGCAAGCGCCGCGGCGCTTCCGGGGCCGAGCGTCCAGCCGAGCGTGCCGTGGCCGCTGTTGACGAAGAGGCCGCCGATTCCCGGCATTTCGCCGATCACCGGGCTGCCATCGGGCGTCATCGGGCGGAGGCCGCACCAGAACTCGGCCTGCTCCCGCGAGGGGCCGACCTGCGGCAGCACGCCTTCCAGCGCATCGAGAACGGAACGGGCGCGGCCCTCTTCCAGCGTCAGGTCGTAGCCGCCGACTTCGGCCTGTCCCGCAGCGCGGATGCGATCTCCCAACCGGCTGATGACGATCTTGCGGGCTTCATCCGTGATGCTGACTTCGGGGGCATTGCCCTCGGGCGCGGGAAGCGTCACCGAATAGCCTTTCAGCGGGTAGATCCATGAGCGGATGGCGAAGGGCGCTAGAAGCGCGCGCGTCTGTGTGCCTGCGGCGATCACCACCGCGTCCGCCTCCAGGGAGCCCTGCGCAGTTTCGACGCCGCGGACCTTTGCGCCATCGGTGAGGATGCGGGTGACGCTCGTGTTTTTCATGAAGGTAACGCCGAGGCGGGCGGCGCCATCCGCGATGGCACGCGAGAAGAAATGCGCGTCGCCGCTGCTGTCTGAGGCGGCATAGAGCCCGCCCGCCATGTCGCTGCGTTGCATGGCGGAGGCGAGAGCGGGTTCGAGCGCGGCGCACTCGCCGGGCGTCAGCAGTGTCTGTTCGAGCCCCATACTTGCGATGATGGCGGATTCCCGTTCCGCATCCCTCAGCGCATGGGCATCACGGAAGATGCGGAGGATACCCTTTTCCTTGCGCTGAAAATCGAGCGGCGCACCGGCGGCGGCGAATTCGCGCTCATAGGCGGCGAGACGCGCACGGGTGAGCAATGCGATTTCGAGATTGGGCGGAATGCGCTCCGCGCGCGCCGAGGCGCGGCAGCGCAGGAGAAAGCGGAGGAGCCAGAGCCATTGCTCCGGGTCCATTTTCGGGCGCAGGCGGAACGGCGCATCGTCGCGCCCCAGCCAGCGCAGGATCATCCACGGCACTTCAGGCCCCGCCCATGGGGCCACTTCGCAGGCGGAAAGCTGGCCGCCATTCGCATAGGAGGTACCGAGCCCCGCGCCCTCGCGCGCCTCGATCAGCGTCACCTTCACGCCGCGAAGCGCCAGCTCATAGGCGGTCGAGGCACCGACAATGCCGGCGCCGATGACGATGGCGGAACGGGGGGCTTTCACCGGGGTAACACCTTGAACACTTCATTCGCCGCGATGCGGCTCGCGCGTCTAGGCCTAGCAAAGCCGCAACCTTTTGGCGACGGCAAAGACACGGCACGGCCCCGCTCTTGACCGACGGCATCGCGGCGGCTATATGTCACCGTATGGTGACACAAAACAAACCCCAGCCGAAAGCCCGCGACAGGGAAAAAACCGAGGCCGCCATCCTCGATGCGGTGGGCCGGCTCATCCTGCGCGACGGCATTTCCGGCGTCGGGATCAACGCCGTCGCGCGCGAGGCGGGCGCGGACAAGGTGCTGATCTACCGCTATTTCGGCGATCTCGACGGGCTCTACCGCGCCTATGCCGAGGGCGGCGATTTCTGGTGGACGGTGGAAGACATGCTGAGGGCGACGGAGGGCGCGGCGGCACTCGGCGAGGCGTTGAAGGCGGGGCTGCGCCACCATGCGGCGGAAATGCGCAAGCGGCCTGTAACGCTCGCCGTCTTTGCCGCCGAGCCTTCGAGCCGGAATGCGCTTGTCGTGGCGCTCGAGGAGGTCCGCGAGCGGCGCTCGCTCGCGCTGATGGAAGCGATCGCGGAGCGCTACGGCATGCCGCAAGGCGTCGACATTCCTGCGCTGATCGCGCTTGCCGCGGCGGCCATCGACTATCTCCTCGCCCGGGCGCGCACGATCCGCGTCTATGGCGGGGTCGAGATCAAGACGGAAAAGAACTGGGAGAGACTTTTCGCAACCATCGACGCGATGATCGACGGTGTCGTCGCCCCTGCGCGTCCCAAAGGGAGGAAACGGCCATGACGGTTTCGACGACGAGGCGGCGTTTGCTGCAAGGCGCGGGCGCGCTCACGCTGGTGGCGGTGGGTGGTGCGATCTGGCGGGCACATGACCGCGAAGTTTTCGTTACGCCGTCGGGTACCCACTACGACCCATGGGAAATGTGGCAATCGCCGGATCATGCGGGAACGCCGCTCGCGCTGGTGGCTGCGGGCATTCTCGCCTCCAACCCCCATAACACGCAGCCATGGATCTTCCGTGTGAGCGAAACGGAAATCGAGGTGCTGGCCGACACGGCAAGAGATCTCGGTGCCTTCGATCCCTATTTGCGGGAAATGCATATCGGGCTCGGTTGCGCCATCGAGAACATGGTGCTGGCGGCGCCTGCGAATGGACTTGGCGCCAGCGTCGAAGCCGCTCCCGGCTCTCTCCTCGACATCGAGCGCGGCGGCCTGGTGCGCGCGGCGACGATCAGGCTCTCATCCGGCGGAGGCGCAAGCGATCCGCTCTACGACGCGATCCCGCATCGTCACACCAACCGGTATGGCTATGACCGCGCGCGCGGCTTCCCGGAAGACCTGATGCGCCGCATCGGCACCATGCCGGTGGAGGATGGCGTCGCGGTGTCGCTTTTCACCGAGGGCGATGCGTTCGAGGCGCTCGGCCAGACGATCATCGAGGCGACGGATGCGATCGTCGCCGATGACGAGATGATCGAGGACAGTCATCGCTGGTTCCGCGATGGACCGCAGGACATGGCACGCGAACGGAGCGGGCTTGCGCTCGATACGGCGGGTCTTTCCCCTGCCCTGCTCGCCGCAGCCAAGTTTCTGCCTGCGCTTCCCGCCAAGCAGAGCCACGGCGCCTGGGCGGACCAGACACGCGACACGCATGTGCCGACGGCGGCGCTGCTCGGCACGATCTCCGTACGCGACCGCTACGACCGGCCGCAGGCGCTTGCCGCCGGCCGCATCTGGCAGCGCATCCATCTCGAAGCGAGCGCGGCGGGAATTGCCATGCATCCGCTCAATCAGCCGGTGGAAATGATCGATCGTGACAAGCAACTGGGGCGCAATGCCGAATGGGAAGCGCGGCTGGGAGAGATCATCGGCGATGCAGCCTGGCAACCGACCTTCGCCTTCCGGGGCGGCTATCCGACGAAAAACGCACCTGCCAGCGCACGGCGAAGTGTGGAACAGGTGACACAGGCGGGGTGAAGCCAGGTCTAATTTCTCCCCGAGGCCGCAACTTCCTCGGCGGGCATCGGCAGCGTCTCTACATAGACAGACTGGCTCGGGAAGGCAAAGCCCGTCCCCGCGCCCTCGACGATCTGCTTGATGCGATAGGCGAGCGCCTCTTTCACTGCGAGCCATTCGCCCCAGACGATGGTCTTGGTGAAGCAATAGACCATGATGTCGATCGAAGAGTCGTTGAAACTGTCGATGCGCACGAATATCGGAGCGAGAGGCGGCTGCACGAAGTCTTCCGTCGAGGTCAGATAATTCTCGATATCGGTGACGATGCGGCGAAGCTGGTCGTGGGTCGTGCGGTATTCGACGCCGATCTTCCATGAAATCCGCCGGAAGGTCATGGCGCTGTAGTTGACAACCGAGTTATCGGACAGCTTCTGGTTCGGCACATAGACCGGCGCCTTGTCGAACTGACGCACCAGCGTGGAACGGAAGCCGATGCGCTCGACCG
Organism: Alphaproteobacteria bacterium; assembly: GCA_033838765.1. Classification (GTDB taxonomy): domain Bacteria; phylum Pseudomonadota; class Alphaproteobacteria; order Parvibaculales; family Parvibaculaceae; genus Parvibaculum. The sequence continues at coordinate 1,885 of JAJLKS010000428.1, read as the reverse complement.
TTCCTTCGACCACGCCATCGACCTTGATCCAGTCGCCGATACCAAAACGGCGCTCGATCAGGATCGACATGCCGCCGATCAGATTCTTGAAAAGATCCTGTGCGCCGAGCGCGACCGCCACGCCGAAGAGGCCGAGGCCTGCGATGATGGGCGCAACCTGAATGCCCCATGTCTGGAGGATCGTTGCACCGGCGATCAACACGATTGCGGTTTTTGCACCCGCGACAAGCCAGTCGAGAATTTCCGGCGTCAGCACGCGCTCGAGCAGGCGAAGGCCCTGACTGACGGGACCGACGCAATTATAGATCGCCCAGAAGATTGCAACGATGATGAGCGAGCGGTTGAGGTTTTCAGCGATCTGGCCGGTCGTATCCTCGAAGTCGAGATATTCCGTGGCGAAGAAGAAGCCGAGCGCCAGGAAGAGAAAGCGCAAGGGGCTTCTGATCGCGTCACGTATATAATCGTCGATCTTCGTCTCTGTGCGCTCGACCCAGCGGTCGGCGATCGCGATCACGAAACGGGTGAAGAGACCGCGCAGCACATAGAAGAAGCCGAAAATGGCGATGGCGACCAGAATATCGCCGACACTGTGGCCGAGCACACCTGTCCGCCAGACATCGACGACGAGCGTCCAGTAGTTTTCGAGATTTTTCAGTGTGCTCTGCATGCGGTGCGACGGTCATCCATCTGGTTGCGGCAATCCGGCTATGCGGCGGCGGGCGCGCGCTCGCGGGTGGCGGAGAAGCGGATCTTCGGCCATTTCTCGAGCGTGTAGCCGAGTTCCCAGGCGCTCTTGCCCATGAAGACGGGCGCGCCGTCGCGATCGGTCGCCATGTTGCCGCGATGGGCTTCCATGAAGCGCTTGAGCTCGGCGGGGTCTTCCGCCGTGACCCAGCGTGCCGTCTCGTAGGGCGACGGCTCGAAATGAACCTTGATGTCGTATTCGCTGGCGATGCGCGAGGCGAGCACTTCAAGCTGGAGCTGGCCGACGACGCCGACGATCCAGTTCGCGCCGATCTCCGGCTTGAAGACCTGCGTCACGCCTTCCTCGGCGAGGCTTTCGAGCGCACGGCGCATGTGCTTTGCCTTCATCGGATCGTCGAGCCGGACGCGCCGGAGGATTTCCGGTGCGAAGTTCGGGATGCCGGTGAAGGTGAGGTCCTCGCTCTCGCTCAGCGTGTCGCCGACGCGGATCGTGCCGTGGTTCGGAATGCCGATGATGTCGCCCGCATAGGCCTCGTCCAGCAATTCGCGGTCCTGCGCGAAAAAGAGGATCGGGTTGTGGACGCCGATGGTCTTGCCGCTGCTTGAGAGCTTGAGACGCATGCCGCGCCTGAACTTGCCGGAACAGATGCGCATGAAGGCGATGCGGTCGCGATGGTTCGCATCCATGTTCGCCTGCACCTTGAAGACGAAGCCGGTTACCTTCGGTTCCGCCGGTTCCACCATGCGGCTGGCCGCAGGCTGGGGCCGCGGCGGCGGCGCGAGGCGCACGACCGCGTCGAGCAGTTCGCGCACGCCGAGTTTGCGCAACGCGCTGCCGAAATAGACCGGCGTCATGTGACCGGCGCGATATTGCTCGATGTCGAAGGCAGTGCTTCCCTCGCGCGCGAGTTCCATTTCCTCACGGAATTTGGCCAGCTCGTCCGCACCCAGATATTCGGCGATCTTCTCGCCGCTCAGGCTTTCCGGTTCCTCGTCGCTGCCTTCGGCGCCCGGCTTTATATAGGGGATGAAGCGGTCGTTCTCGGGGTCGAAGATGCCGCGCAGAAGCCCGCCCATGCCGGCCGGCCAGATCATCGGCACGGTATCGAGCGCGAGTTTCGAGGCGATCTCGTCCATCAGCTCGAAGGGGTCCTGACCTTCGCGGTCGATCTTGTTGATG
>JAJLKS010000427.1:0-6552 GCA_033838765.1 Alphaproteobacteria bacterium | reverse complement strand
CATTTGCCCTGCTTTTCGGCATAATCCGGTCAAAGAGTGCGTTGCGGGGCAGCGGCTGCGGAAGGCTCTGGCAATGGTGGGCGTGACAGGGATTGAACCTGTGACCCCTTCGATGTCAACGAAGTGCTCTCCCGCTGAGCTACACGCCCATTGCCATTGGGAGCGGGCGGCCCCTGGGGCGCCCGCCGGGGAAATCGGCCCCGGAGGCCGTTCCTATATCGGGGATAATCCCCAAAGACAAGCCGGAAACCGAGCGGAAAACAAAGGGAGAGCCGGGCCCTTGGGACCGCCTCAGGCGGCGGCCATCAGCCGGTCCACCTCGGCCACGAGATCGCGCAGATGGAAAGGCTTGGAAAGCACTTTCGCCTCATGCGGCGTCGGCACGTCGGGATTGAGCGCAACGGCGGCAAACCCCGTGATGAACATGATTTTCAGCGTCGGGTCGAGTTCCGCCGCCAGCCGGGCAAGCTCAATGCCGTCCATCTCCGGCATCACGATATCGGTGAGCAGAATATCGAAAACATCGTTTTTCAGGCAGCGATGGGCCTCGTCGCCCTGCCCGAAGGACACCACCTCGTGTCCCGCATTCTCCAGCGCCTTCGCCAGAAAGCGGCGCATGGACTCATCATCTTCCGCAAGGAGAATACGTGCCATTGGCTCTGCCCGCCCGAAATTCCAGATGCCCACCCATATTGGGCTCAAATCGCATTGATTCGCGAGTTCGGGCCCTTGGCGGCACCTTAAGGCCGCATCGGTAAACAGGGTATGAACTGGCCAGTTCCCGCCGGGGAAAACCCGAAGGTGCGGTCGCATGCCGCGGCGATGCCGTGTTATGCTGCCCACATCTTGGAATTCAAGCCCGGCGACCCTCCGCGATGGATCTAGCCCCCGAAAGACAGGCCCGGAAAAAGCGAGGCAGGAGCGCAGCCGTCGATGCGGACCTGATCGACCTTTTCGAGCGCCCCTTCAGCGTCGAACGGCCGGCGCGGCAGAGCATTCCCTTCGTTTTCAGCTCGCCGCACAGCGGCCGCTGCTATCCGGACGGCTTTGTCAGCGCCTCCAATCTCGACCCGGTGACGCTTCGCCGTTCGGAAGACTGCTTCGTAGAGGACCTATTCGGCGCCGTGGTCGAACTTGGCGCGCCGCTCCTCCATGCCCGCTTTCCCCGCGCCTTTCTGGATGCGAACCGCGAACCCTATGAGCTCGACCCGACCATGTTCGACGAGCCTCTCCCCCCTCATGTGAACACGCGTTCGCTGCGCGTTGCAGGCGGGCTTGGCACCATCGCCCGCGTGGTCGCGGATTCGGCTGAGATTTACCGTGAGCCTCTCGTCTATGCCGAGGCCGAGCAGCGCATCCGCCACCTCTACATGCCTTTCCACGAAACATTGCGCAGCCTGCTGGAGGACACGCTGTCCGGCTTTGGCTGCGCCGTGCTGATCGATTGCCACTCCATGCCGTCCGTCGGCGGCCCCGCCGACGACGACAATGGCGCCGACCGGCCCGACATTGTTCTCGGTGACCGCTATGGCACCTCCTGCGCCGCCAGCCTCACGCTTGAGGCGGAGCGCATCCTCACCCGCCTCGGCTACACCGTCATTCGCAACAATCCCTATGCCGGCGGCTTCAACACCGAACATTACGGCAAGCCCGCAAACGGTCTCCACGCCCTCCAGATCGAGATCAACCGCGCCCTATACATGGACGAGGCCCGGCTCGAGAGGCACCAGGGCTTTTCGCGGGTGCGTGACGACATGCGCGCCTTCGCCGCCGAACTGGCAGACCGCGACTGGTCGGCGCTCGCCACAGGATTGCGCGGCGCGGCCTTCTGAAAAATATCGGCTTTCTGCGGATTTGCGCCCGGCACAAAAAAAGGGGCCCTGGCGAACCAGGGCCCAAGTTTAGGGAGGAAACGCCCAGGAAGGGCTACGGCAAGGGGAGAAAGTCTCAACCGATGCCGCGATGCACAAGATGACATTGCACTGCACATAAATCAACCCTGCGCACGGAAATTTTTACGCACTGCAACAAACTGCCACACCCGCCCAAACTATTGGCAATCCGTGCTTTTTTTAGCCACCCCGAAGCCTGTATCTGCTGAAATGTGCAGCGCAACATGAACGCCCGCCATCCGGGATGCCGCCACCTCGGATACGTCCCCGCGCCGCCTCAAGCCTTCCTTAATGCCTGATCTGCATCATGAATTCCGGAAATGGGGAGCCCCGCGCCGGGGCATGGCTGGGATGGGATGATGAGATCGGGTTTGCGTTCATTCGCCGAAACGGACAAGCGCCAGGCAAGGCCGGGCCATCTTCTTCTGTCCGCCATCATGCTGGCGCTGATTATTGCGCTCTCCACGCCGGACCGCGCCGCCGCCCTTGAGGTGAACGGCATGCCGGATGCCGCCGCCGACCCGGCAACCCTTTGCGAGACCGCCGCCGTCCACCACGAGAGGGCAAACGCGCTGCCGCGCGCATTGCTCGCCGCCGTCGCCATGGCGGAGTCGGGCCGCTATCTTCCGAAACGGCAGAAGTCCCGCCCCTGGCCCTGGACGATCAATGCCGAGGGCAAGGCCTACTATTTCAGCTCCAAGAGCGAAGCGGTCGCCAAAACCCAGGCTCTTCTCGACAGCGGCATGCGCTCAATCGATATCGGCTGCATGCAGGTGAACCTGCGCTATCACCCCGATGCCTTTGTCAGCCTCGAAGACGCTTTCGACCCCATGACGAATGTCGCCTATGGCGCCGAATTCCTGATGGAGCTGCGCGCGCGCACTGGGTCCTGGCAGAAGGCCGTCGCACATTATCACTCGCAGACCGCGTGGCGCGGCGGCCGCTATTTCGCCCGTGTTATCCGCATCTGGGAAAACGAACGAAGCCGCGTCGCAAGCATCGCCTACACGCCGATGCCCGCACATGCGGCGGAGCGCGTCGATCTGAGCGGCATTCTGAAACCCGCGATCCTGCGCAGCGAGGCGTCTGCCGCGCCTGCCGCGCTTGCTGCCGCCGACTACCGGCCGGCACCCAAGGTTCTCGATGCGGGGCCCGCAAAGGTCGTTCGCGCCAGCGCCGCTGTCGGCCTGCGCCTGTCGATCGCCGAAGACGATATGAACGGCGCCACGGAAACAGCGACGCGCGCGGAACCGCGCGTCCTCGATCCGCAGCCCGCCTTGAGCGGCCCGACGCAGATGGCGGAGGCCGCGATACCTGGCGCCTGAATGCGCCGCACGGCCTGAGGGGGCCAATAAGGGGGCCAATAAGGGGGCAAGAGGGGAATGGAGACCATCGCGGATGCGACGAGACGGCTTGCCGAGATACTCAATGGCTCCGTCCTCTGGCAGATCGTCGACATCATGTCGGCGCTCTTCATTGTCGGCATAGGCTGCCTGGTTGCCTCGCTTGCCGTCATCTATGTGATCGACATCACCCAGACGAAACATGCCGTGCGCCGCAACTATCCGGTGATCGGCCGCTTCCGCTATCTCTTCGAAACGCTCGGCGAATATTTCCGCCAGTATTTCTTCGCTATGGACCGCGAGGAACTTCCCTTCAATCGCGCCCAGCGCGCCTGGGTCTATCGCGCCGCGAAAGGCGTCGACACGACCGTCGCCTTCGGCTCGACGCGCGACCTGCGACCCGCCGGCACCGTCACCTTCGCGAACTGCCCCTTCCCGATGCTGGATGACAATGCGGCAGACACCGCAATCGTCGAAGTCGGTCCCTATGCACGCACGCCCTATCGCACCGCATCCATCTACAATATTTCCGGCATGAGCTACGGCGCGATCTCGAAGCCCGCCGTCCTCGCACTCTCGAACGGTGCGCGCATGGCAGGCGTCTGGCTCAATACCGGCGAAGGCGGCCTCTCGCCCTTCCACCTGGAAGGCGGCGCCGACATCGTCTTCCAGATAGGCACGGCAAAATATGGCTGCCGCAAGGACGACGGATCGCTCTGCGACGACAAGCTGAAGGCGCTTGCCGCGATCGACCGGATTCGCATGTTCGAGATCAAGATGAGCCAGGGCGCAAAGCCCGGCAAGGGCGGCATCCTGCCCGGCGCGAAAGTGACGGCCGAAATCGCCCGCATCCGCGGCATCGCCGAAGGCACGGATTCGATCAGCCCGAACCGCCATCCCGAAATCGAAAGTGTGGGCGATCTCCTCGACATGGTCGCCCATGTCCGCGAGGTGACGGGCAAGCCCGTGGGCTTCAAGCTCGTTCTCGGCTCCTATGATTTCCTCGACGAGCTCTGCGACGAGATCAACGCCCGCGGCATCCAGCATGCGCCCGATTTCATCACGCTCGACAGCGCCGATGGCGGCACGGGCGCGGCGCCCATGCCATTGATCGACTATGTCGGCCTGCCGATCTGGGAAAGCCTGCCCATGCTCTGCGATGCGCTGGAACGCCACAAGCTGAAGTCGCGCATCCGCGTCAATGCGAGCGGCAAGCTCATCACACCGGCCGAGGTCGCCTGGGCGCTCTGCGTCGGTGCGGACTTCGTGTCGTCGGCGCGCGGCTACATGTTCTCTCTCGGCTGCATCCAGGCGCTCCAGTGCAACAAGAACACCTGCCCCACCGGCATCACCACCCATGACAGGCGCCTGCAGCGCGGCCTCGACGTGACCGACAAGGCGGAGCGCGTCCGCCGCTATGCCGAGCGGGTGACGGAAGAAGTCTGCGTCATCGCCCATTCCTGCGGCGTGACGGAGCCGCGCCGTCTCACGCGCCGCCACGCGCGCATCATGGGATCGGACGGCGTTTCCCTGTCGCTGGCGGATTACTATGGCCGCTGGACGGCGCCCGCCGCGCTTCCCTCGCATCAGGGTCTCGGCCGTCCCCGCTTCGGCGCCGACGCGGCCTAGCCCGGCACCACCATCCGGAGAAACTGCGTGCCCTGCGCGATACGCTGCGGCAGGACGCCCCGTGCATCGCCATCGACCTCGACCGCAAGTCCCGCAGGCGCGCGGAACTCGATGACGCGCGCGGGCAGGACGTCCACCATTCGCAATCGCTCGACAAGCCCGAGTCCCAGCGCCGCAAGATAGACGGCGAAGGCAAAGCGCGACTTCTTCTTGAAAAGAAAAAGCCTGAGCCCCGGCTCGGTGATCTTCGCGCTCCGCGAAAGCACGAAGGGCCCGGCATAGTGGCGCGCATTGGTGACGATGGCCCATGCGGCATGCCGCTCGCGCCCATCCACGACAAGGCTGATATCGCGCCCCGGTCCTCGCATCCATGTCTTGATGCCCGACCAGATGAACGCACCCTTGCCCCAGAGCCGCTTCAGCTTCGGATCGATGCCATGCACGATCTCGCCATCGAAACCGATCCCTGCCATCAGCAGGAAAATCTCGCCCTGAACGAGCCCTGTGCCGATCAGCTCCGCCGGACCGCCAAGCAGCATCGAGGCGATGTTTTCAGCCTTCAGTGGAAGCCCGATCTCGATTGCGAGAACATTCGCCGTGCCGAGCGGCACGATGCCGAGCGGCACGCCCTGCCCGAGCAGGCCGCGCGCCACTTCGTTGATCGTGCCGTCGCCACCCGCCGCGACGATCACATCGGCATGTCCCGCCCTTGCCGCCGCACGCGCAAGCTCCGTCGCATGTCCTGCAGCCTGTGTGAGTTCCACCGTCACATCGGCCCCCGCCGCGCGCAGCCGCGCAACGACATCGTCAAGCAGCCCGCGTTTCCGCCTGCCGGCCGTCGGATTGAGAATGATGTGAATGAAACGGCGAAGCGCCAAGGGACGGACTTCCGGTTGCTCGTCGCGGGACTGTCATCGAAACGTCACGCGCGTTGCGCTGCAATGGCACCGATTAGCGGGAAAAACGCTTGCAGGGTCAACCTCGATCCTCGATCCGCGCCAGCAAAATGCACGCCAGCGCCGATATGAGAAGCGCGATCGCCATCGTGGCGAAGGTGTGCGACAGGTAGTGCTGACCGCGCGCCATCTGGTAGAGGCCGAGCAGCCAGCCTGCCGCGACGCCCGGCGCGGTATAGACAAAGGCGGAGCGCAGAAGCGGCGGCGCAACGAGCCTGAGCCCCAGAAGCGCGAAGCCCGCCGATGCGTGTCCCGCCGGCCAGCAGCGCAGATGTTCGTTGCCGGGAAGATTGCCCGCAAGCCGCATCAGCATATCGGAATGAGGATATGGCCCGGCGAAGAGCGCTTCCTGTGCAGGGCAGGACACGCCCGTTACGGCCTTCAGCAGGCCCGAGACGAGCGGCACCAGCGCCATGACGGTAAGGCCCAACGCATACCGCGTGTAGCGCGGGCGCCAGCGCCGCCGTGCGGCCTGCAGGCAGAGCCAGAGAAAGGCAGCGCCGCCCGCAACGGCGAGCGCGATTTTCGGCCCGCGATAGAGCAGCCAGTAGAAGGCGTCCCGCGCATCCGGCGGCACCAGCCACTGTCCCGCTGCCCGGTCGAAGAAAAAAGTCTCGAGATAGATGTCGGCGGCGTGAACCGGCGGCCAGTAGGCAAAAAAGAGAATGGCCGCCGCCGCCGCGGCAATCTCGAGCGGCAGCGCCGTGTTGCGGCCGGGCAGCGCGGAAGCGG
>JAJLKS010000426.1:0-3874 GCA_033838765.1 Alphaproteobacteria bacterium | reverse complement strand
GGCACATCACCTATGTCCGCGTCGAGGACTACTGGGCGCGCGAGCTGCCGGTGAATGTGGGCCACTGGAATTTCGACCGGGTACGCTTTGAATATTTCCGCGACCGCACCGCGCAGTTCGAGGCTTTCAAGGCGGGCAACTATCTCTTCCGGGAGGAATTCACCTCGAAGGTCTGGGCGACCGAATACAACTTCCCGGCCGTGCGGGATGGACGCGTGAAGCTCATGACGCTGCCCGACGAGACGCCTTCCGGCGCGCAGGGCTGGTTCCTCAACATGCGGCGCGCGAAGTTTCAGGACCGCCGCGTGCGCGAGGCGCTCACGCTTGCCTTCGATTTCGAATGGACCAACAGGAACATCTTCTACGATCTCTATGAGCGGACCGAGAGCTATTTCGAAAACTCGCCGATGAAGGCGGAAGGTACGCCGGACGCGGACGAGCTGGCGCTTCTCGAGCCCTTCCGAGCCTCTCTTCACGAAGATGTTTTCGGCGAGGCGGTGACGCCGCCCGTGAGCGACGGTTCAGGCCAGGACCGCGCGCTTCTGCGCCGCGCGTCGCAGCTTCTCGACGAGGCCGGGTGGACGGTTGCAGACGGCAAGCGGCGCAATGCAGCAGGCGAAGAGTTCACCATCGAGTTTCTCGACAATGACCCGATCGTCGAGCGGCTGACGGCACCGCTGGTCAAGAATCTGCGGCTTCTCGGCATTGAGGCGAGCATCCGCCTTGTCGATTCCTCGCAATATCAGCAGCGGCGCGACAATTACGACTTCGATGTGATGATCCAGCGCTATTCGCTCGGGCTGACGCCGGGCATAGAAATCCGCAGCTACTGGACGAGCGAGTTTGCCGCCGTGCCGGGCGGGCGCAATCTTTCGGGCATTGCGGACCCTGCAATCGACGCGCTGGTGGAGAAGGTGATCGCCGCGGAGACGCGGGCGGAGCAGGTGACTGCGGCACGCGCGCTCGACCGGGTGCTGCGCGCGGGACATTACTGGATACCGCAGTGGCACAAGAAGCTTCACCATATCGCCTTCTGGGACAAGTTCGCCCGGCCGGAGACGAAGCCGAAATATACGCGCGGCGTGCTCGAGACCTGGTGGAGCGACGAGACAAAGGCCGGCCTCTCCGGCACGAAGGACTGACCCGACATGTCTGCCTATATCCTGCGCCGGCTTGCCCTGATGATCCCGACCATCTTCGGCATCATGCTTGTCAGCTTCGCGCTGATCCAGTTCGCGCCGGGCGGGCCGATCGAGCGTATCATTGCGCAGTTGCAGGGGACGGAAGTGTCCGCCACGGCGCGGATCGGCGGCGCGGCGGGCGGCGATTTCTCGACGCAGGCGCAGATGTCGGGCGCGGACGCCGCCATGAACAGCAAGTATCGTGGCGCGCAGGGCCTCGACCCCGAATTCATCAAGTCGCTGGAGGAGCAGTTCGGTTTCGACAAGCCGGCGCATGAACGCTTCGCCAAGATGATCTGGGACTATGCGCGCTTCGATTTCGGGGAAAGCTATTTCCGCGATGTGAGCGTGCTGAGCCTAATCGCGGAGAAGCTGCCGGTTTCGATTTCGCTCGGGCTATGGACGACGCTCATCACCTACCTCATTTCCATTCCGCTCGGCATCCGCAAGGCGGTGCGGGACGGATCGAGCTTCGACACATGGACGAGCGGCATCATCATTGTCGGCTATGCGGTGCCGGGCTTCCTGTTCGCGGTGTTCCTGATCGTGCTTTTCGCAGGCGGTTCCTACTGGTCGGTCTTTCCGCTGCGAGGGCTCACCTCGGACGAATGGGACTCGTTCAGCCTTGCCGGCAAGGTTGTCGATTATATGTGGCACATGATCCTGCCGATCACAGCCATGGTGATCGGCTCGTTCGCCACGACGAGCCTCCTCACCAAGAATTCGTTTCTCGACGAGATCCGAAAACAGTATGTCATGACCGCCCGGGCGAAGGGCCTCTCAGAATCCCAAGTGCTTTACGGCCATGTATTCCGCAATGCGATGCTCATCATCATCGCAGGTTTTCCCGGCGCATTCATCGGCGCCTTCTTCACCGGCGCATTGCTGATCGAACAGATTTTCTCGCTGGACGGGCTTGGCCTTCTCTCTTTCGAGTCGATCGTCAATCGCGACTATCCGGTGGTCTTTGCGACGCTCTATATTTTCGGGCTGCTTGGCCTCGTGATCTCGCTCATATCCGACCTCACCTATACATGGGTCGATCCGCGGATCGACTTCGAGACGAGGGAGGTGTGAGATGAGCGATGCGGCGGCCACCAAACACCTTCCACGCTTTCGCATGAGGCCGCTGAGCCCGATCAACCAGCGGCGCTGGCGGAACTTCAAGGCGAACCGGCGCGGCTACTGGAGCCTCTGGATATTCGGCGCGCTGTTCGTGCTCTCGCTCTTTGCCGAATTCATTGCGAACGACAGACCGATCCTGCTGACCTACAAGGGCGAGGTCTATTTCCCCGTTCTTGCCGATTACCCCGAGACGACGTTCGGCGGCGAATTCGAGACGACGGCGGATTACCGCGACCCCTTCGTACAGGATCTCATTCGCGATGCAGGCGGCGTGATGGTCTGGCCGCTGATCGAATATTCCTATCGCACGATCAACCTGAACCGCCGCGCGACCTCGCCGCCATCCGCAGACAACTGGCTCGGCACGGACGATCAGGGGCGCGACGTGGCGGCGCGCCTCATCTACGGCTTCCGCATCTCGGTTCTGTTCGGGCTGACGCTCACCTTCTTTTCCTCGATCATCGGCGTCACGGCAGGCGCGCTGCAGGGCTATTTCGGCGGCTGGACCGACCTGCTCGGCCAGCGCTTCATCGAAATCTGGACCAGCGTGCCGCAGCTTTACCTGCTCATCATCATCGCCTCGATCATCGAGCCGAGCTTCTGGATATTGCTCGGCATCCTGTTGCTCTTCTCCTGGGTGGCGCTTGTGGGCGTGGTGCGTGCCGAGTTCCTGCGGGCGCGTAATTTCGAATATGTGAACGCGGCGCGCGCCATGGGGCTTGTGAATGGCAAGATCATGTTCCGCCACCTGCTGCCCAATGCGATGGTGGCGACGCTGACATTCATGCCCTTCATCCTGAATTCCTCGATCACGACGCTGACGGCGCTCGATTTTCTCGGCTTCGGCCTGCCGCCCGGCTCGCCCTCGCTCGGCGAATTGCTGCAGCAGGGCAAGGCAAACCTCCAGGCGCCCTGGCTCGGGCTCACCGGCTTCTTTTCTATCGCCATCATGCTGAGCCTTCTGATCTTTATCGGCGAAGCGGTGCGCGACGCCTTTGACCCGCGCAAGGTGATGCGATGAGTGCGCCGCTTGTCGAGATTCGCGATCTTTCGGTCGCCTTCCGCTCGGATGGCAAGGAAGTGCTTGCCGTCGACAAGGTTTCATTCGGCATCAAGCCGGGCGAGACGGTGGCGCTTGTCGGCGAATCGGGATCGGGGAAATCCGTTTCCGCGCTCTCCATCATGCAGCTTCTGAACTATCCGCAGGCATTCCACCCCTCCGGCGAGATCATCTTCGAGGGACAGAACCTCGTCGGCGCCGACGAGAAGACGATGCGGAAGATACGCGGCAACAGGATCACCATGGTGTTTCAGGAGCCGCTGACATCGCTCAATCCGCTGCACACGATCGAACGGCAGGTGGGCGAAGTGCTGATCGAACATAAGGGGCTGAGGGGCCCTGCGGTGCGGGCGCGTGTGCTCGACCTCTTGAAGCGCGTCGGCATTCCCAACGCGGAAGAGAGGCTCGACGCCTATCCACACCAGCTTTCGGGCGGGCAGCGCCAGCGCGTTGTGATTGCGCTCGCGCTTGCCAACGAACCGCAACTGCTGATCGCCGACGAGCCGAC
>JAJLKS010000425.1:0-3083 GCA_033838765.1 Alphaproteobacteria bacterium | reverse complement strand
TGAACAAAGGGATGATCGCTGACGCCGCAATATGCCGGCTCCCCCTCACCCTTCCCACCTTCGGTGGGCCCCTTCCCTCTCCCCGATGGGGAGAGGGAGAAAGATTGCGTTCGCTTTGACAGACACGCAGCAAATTGACGCCGTCGTGATCGGCGCAGGCGTGGTGGGGCTTGCCTGTGCCCGCGCGCTGGCGCGGGCCGGGCATGAGACGGTCGTTCTCGAGCGGCATGGGGCGATCGGGACGGAGGTTTCGGCGCGGAACAGCGAGGTGATCCATGCAGGCATCTATTATCCGCCGGGGAGCCTGAAGGCGCGGCTCTGCGTGAAGGGTCGCGAGATGCTCTACGACTATCTCGACGCTCACACCCTTCCCTACCGGAAATGCGGCAAGCTGATCGTCGCCACGCAGAAGAAACAAATTCGCGAACTGGAACTCATTGCCAATCGTGGTCCGGATGTTGGCGTCCACAATCTTCGGATGCTGACCGGGCGCGAGGCCATCGAAATGGAACCTGCGCTCAGAGCCGAGGCCGCGCTGCTCTCGCCCTCGACCGGCATTTTCGATGCCCATGCCTTCATGCTGAGCCTGCAGGGCGAGTTCGAGGATGCAGGCGGCGCCATTGCGTTTCATTCCACTGCGACACGCATCACACATGAGCGCGGCGGGTTCGCTGTATATGTCGAAGGCGCTGAGCCGTTTGTATTACGCACACGGATGGTTGTGAACGCGGCCGGGCTATGGGCGCCCGCGCTCGCAGCGAAAATCGAGGGACTCGATCCATGGGGCAATCCTCCGGCCTTCTTCGCCAAGGGTAATTATTTCTCGCTTTCGGGCCGCGCACCTTTCACGCATCTAGTCTACCCGGTGCCGGAAGAAGCTGGGCTCGGCATACACCTCACGCTCGATATGGGCGGTCAGGCGCGCTTCGGCCCGGATGTGGAATGGATCGACGTGGCCGAGGGTGAAGAACCTGACTACGCCGTGAACCCCGAGCGAGCGGCGATGTTCTACGACGCGATCCGCCGCTACTGGCCGGGGCTGAAAGAGGGTGCGCTTCAACCCGCCTATTCGGGTGTGCGCCCGAAACTGAACGGACCGAGCTGGCCCTCTTACGACTTCCGCATATCGGATTCCTGGGATCATTTCTCTCCGGGTCTCGTCAACCTATTCGGGATCGAGAGTCCGGGATTGACCGCTTCGCTGGCTATCGCAGAGACCGTCAGAGAGAGACTGGAGCTGGATTGGGAATAAGCCTCACCAACTCCAAGGCGTCATCCCGGGATTTATTCCCGGGATGACCTTCTTGTTTTGGCTGGTTCAGAGGAACCTCACATCGCTGATGTATCGCTTACCCTCCCACGCAATGTTCGTCATGACCCGCCCGCATTGATTACAAAGAGGGGCGAGTCATCCACGTCTTCAACTGCATCGGCAGAAAAGGAAGACGTGGATGGTCCGCCAAATGACTCCAAAGGAGGGCCGGGCCATGACGGGACTGGCTAGATTGAGAGGGAGAATCCTCGCCTCAGGCTTCCGCCACGCTGTCGATGAAGGCGTTGACGGCGGCGATGGCGTCGCGGATCTCGGCCATGATGCCGGCGCGGGCGGCGAGCGCGGTCCGCTCGGCTTCCTCGGCAAGCGTCGCCAGCGCCCAGGCGCCAAGGCCGCGGGCGGAGCCTTTCAGGCTGTGGGCGGCGTTCTGCCATTCCTTCTCGTCGCACGCCGCATCGAGCCGGGCGAGATAGACATCCGCCTGGCTGCGGAAAAGACCGAGCAGCTCGTTTTCGAGCGAGCAGTTGCCGAGCGTGTATTTGGAGAGATGAACGAGATCGATGGGCCGCGCGGCGCCACACTGGCTTTCGGAAGGGCGCATTTCGCTTTCCGTCTGACGCATCATTGTCGAGGGTTTCATGCCGCCGCTCCGCCGTTTTGCTGCCTTTGCCAAGTGTAGGGGCGGGCCCGATACCGATTCGTTAACGCATGCGCTTTCCGCCACGGCGAAAGGCGGCCCCGCGCTGCGGAGGAAGGTTGACGCCCCACCCGCCTTCCGACACCCTGACGCTTGGCGCATGTCAGCGCGAGGCCGGGAAAGATCATGAAAAACAAGGAATTGACCCAGGACGGCACAGCCGCCGCACAGGACAGCGGCGCAGCATCGCCCGCCGAGGGAGCGCCGAAAGTACGCGCGGCCAACGAGGACAGCCCGACAGGCGGCGCTCTCTACCGCATGATCGCGCGGCGGCCGAGCCCGAGGATCATTGGTGCGGCGGCGCTGGCGAGCATTTTCTGGCTTGGCGCGGGCGCGGCCTATCTCTGGGGACTTTACGGGATCGATGGTCTGACGGCGCTGACGCAGCTCGAAACGGGCATCATCGCCGCCTCCGTGCTGCTGCCGCTCACCTTCATCTGGATGCTCGCCTGGACGGCCTGGCGCGCGGCGGAAATGCGGCTCATGTCTGAGGCGCTGGCGCGCACCGCGATCCGCCTGTCCGACCCGGAAGATTTCGCAACCGATCAGATCGCCACCATCTCGGCTGCCGTGCGCCGCGAACTCGGCGCGATGCGCGAGGGGCTCGACGCTGCGCTGAAACAGGCGGCGGAACTCAATGACCTTGTCTCGCGCGAAGTGGAGGAACTGGATCGCGGCACGGGCCGCGCCGAATTCCGCACCCGGACGATGGAAGACCTCCTCGCCCGCCACAAGCAGAGCCTCGAGGAAATCGCCCGAACCTTCGGCAGCGAGAGCGACACGATTTCGCGCGCGATCCGCGAGCAGGTGGACGCCGTGCGCGGGTTGAGCGGCAAGGCGGAAGCCGACATCGAAGCGGCGGGAAAGCGCATGGCCGAACAGGCCGAAACGCTTGCCCGCACGAGCGAGGCGGCCCGCGCGGGCGCCGACCAGACGGCAGCGATGCTCGACCGGCAGTCCTCACGGCTTTAAGTGGTTGCCGCAGGCGCACTGTCCAAGGCCGAAGAAATCGGCCAGCGCTACGAGCGCCAGCGTGACATCATCGCCGAAGCGGCATCGCGGCTAGAGCACGAGCATGAGCGCCTTGCCGCCGAGTTCGAAGCGCATCGCGAC
>JAJLKS010000424.1:0-9275 GCA_033838765.1 Alphaproteobacteria bacterium | reverse complement strand
AACGGATTTGTAAACGCCCCTTTAAATATTTGATTCAAATTTTGTGTATAAGGCGCGGGAATTCAACATCTTTTACAACTGGGCGAAGCGTTCCTGACCACGGGACCGCTTCGCCGCCCATGGTTAAGATCGCGCCGTTCTCTTTACCGGGTCCGTGCGTATCTTGTGGCGCACCTGCCCGAGCGCCACAGGACCTAGCGCGATCCCCATGACAGCAAGCGACATGTCACGCTTTGAAGGGCTGCCGGACAGCCCCTTTCCGCGCCTCAATGCGCTGATCGAGGGCGTGGAACCCGGCAAGCCGCCGCTCATCATGTCGCTGGGCGAGCCGCAACACGCCTTCCCCGCCTTCGTGACGGAAGAAATCACGCGGAATGCCGCCGCTTTCGGCAAGTATCCGCCGATCATCGGCACCGAAGCCTTCTGCAATGCGGCGGCGGGCTGGCTTGGCCGGCGCTATGGCATGGCAGAGCATATCGGCAGGGGCCGCGCCCTCGACCCGGACCACCAGATCCTGCCCGTGAACGGCACCCGCGAGGCGCTGTTCCTGATCGCTCAAGTCGCAACCCCGCCTGAAAAGGCAGGCAAGCGCCCCGCGATCCTGATGCCCAATCCCTTCTACCAGTGCTATGCGGCGGCAGCGCTCGCCGCCGGCGCCGAGCCCGTCTATATCGCCGCAACGCGCGACAATGGCTTCATGCCCGATTTCGAGGCGCTGCCCGAAGAACTGCTGGCGCGCACCGCGATGATCTATTTCTGCAGCCCCGCCAATCCGCAGGGCTCGGTCGCAAGCCTCGATTATCTCAAAGGCCTGATCGCGCTGGCGCGCCGCCACAACATCACGCTCGCCATCGACGAATGCTATGCCGACATCTATGACCGCGACCCGCCCGCGGGTGCGCTTGAGGCAGCACTCGCGGTCCATAATGGCGCGGACAGCGGAAATGGGGGCGACCCTTTCGCCAATATCATCGTCTTCCATTCGCTTTCGAAGCGCTCGAGCCTGCCGGGCCTGCGCTCCGGCTTCTGCGCAGGCGAAAAGGCGCTGATGCAGCGCTTCCGCAACTTCCGCAACATCGCGGGCCCGCAAGTGCCGCTGCCGCTGATGGCCGCATCCGCCGCCTGCTGGAACGACGATGCGCATGCGGCCGCGAACCGCGATCTCTATCGCGCGAAGATAACCGCCGCCGAACGCGCGCTCGGCAACCGCTTCGGCTTCTACCGGCGGGCCGGCGGCTTCTTCCTCTGGCTCGATGTCGGCGACGGCGAGACGGCCGCGCGCGAGCTCTGGGCGAAGGCGGGCGTGAAAGTGTTGCCGGGAGCCTATCTCTCGCGCGAAGATTCCCCATACGGGCCGGGCGGCAATCCGGGCCGGGCCTTTATCCGCGTCGCGCTTGTCGGCAGCGAGGCGGAAACCGAAGAAGCGCTGTCGCGCATGGCGGAGGCGCTGTGATCGGCGCATCGGCGAAGGAGAGCCGCGGCGCAAAGACCGGCAAGAAGCCGGGACCGGCGCCCCGCAAGCAGACGGCGAGAGCCGGACGGAGGACGGATCGCGTGAGGAAGTGGGTTGTCAATCCGCTGACCTGGCTGCCACCGGCAGTGAGCGACTTCGCGGCGCGCCGTCTCGTCGAGGCCGCGGGCGCCGCGCTGATGGCTGGCGCGCTGTTCGGCCTTCTCGCCGTGATGAGCTGGTCGACGGACGACCCGAGCCTCAACAATGCGACCATGCGCGAGCCTTCCAACTGGATGGGCCTGCCCGGCGCCTATACCGCCGACATCCTGCTGCAGACGCTCGGCCTTGCCTGCCTCTTTCTGCTGATCCCGATATTCGTCTGGGGCCTGCGCGCGCTCACGCATCGCCGCGTGAGCCATATCGTTTTCCGCGTCGCCGCCTGGCTTGCGGGCACGCTTGCCGCCGCCGCCTTTTTCGGCGCGCTGCCGCGCTTTGCCTTCTGGCTGCTGCCGGTCGGCCTTGGCGGCGTTCTCGGCGACGCGCTTGCCGCGCTTGGCTTCAGCCTCTTCTCGCCCTTCACGGGCGCTGCCATCGCCTACACGCTCGCCGCGCTGATCGTTGCACCGATGGCGGTCTTCCTCGTTCTCTTCGCCACGGATACCTCGCTCGCCGACATCCGCAACGCCGCGCAATGGGTGCAGGCGAAGCTCGGCCGAGGGGACGGCGAAGAAGAGGAAATCGAACGCGGCTATGCAGGCGGCGCCCGTGCGCGCCGCCGCGGCGCCGCCCCCCTCGCCGCGGCCCGGCCCCGCCGGCCCGATGTCGAGCCGAGCCGCCTGCGCGTCATCGCATGGACCGTCGGCGACACGCTGGGCGACTGGCGCGACCGGCTTCTGATGCGCGGCGACCATGCCCCGCTCGACCCGGATGAAATCGAAGCCGCGCGGCAGGGCCGCCTTGGCAGCTTCGGCCGCCGCGGCGCCGAAGACGGGCACGGGCACGGGGACGAGGACGAGGCGCCGAAGCGCCGCCGCCGCGAGCGCCCCGCGCCGGACGAGCGCGTCGAACCCACCTGGTCCGACCGCCCCGCCCCGCGCGTGAACCGCTCGCTCGCAAAGCCCGTGAAGCCTTCCAAGCGCGCCGCCCGCGAGGCGCAGCCGAAACTGCCGCTCGAACCGGCAGGCGACTATCAGCTGCCGCCGCTCAGCCTTCTCACCAGGCCGAAACCTTCGACCACCGGCGCTGCGCAGCTTTCCGATGAAGCGCTGCAGCAGAATGCGCGGCTCCTTGAATCCGTGCTCGACGATTTCGGCATTCGCGGCGAGATCATTTCGGTCCGTCCCGGCCCCGTCGTCACGCTTTACGAACTCGAACCCGCGCCCGGAATCAAGTCGTCGCGCGTCATCTCGCTCGCCGACGACATCGCCCGCTCGATGAGCGCGGTCTCCGCCCGCGTCGCCGTGGTGCCGGGGCGCAACGCCATCGGCATCGAACTGCCGAATGCGCGCCGCGAAACCGTTTACCTCCGCGAACTTCTGGAGACGCAGGACTACGAGAACTCAAGCTCGAAGCTGACGCTGGCGCTCGGCAAGAATATCGGCGGCGAACCCGTGCTCTCCGATCTCGCGCGCATGCCGCATCTCCTGATCGCGGGCACCACGGGCTCGGGCAAGTCCGTCGGCATCAACACGATGATCCTGTCGCTCCTCTACCGGCTCTCGCCCGAGCAGTGCAAGCTCATCATGATCGACCCGAAGATGCTCGAACTCTCCGTCTATGACGGCATCCCGCATCTTCTCGCGCCCGTCGTCACCGAACCCAAGAAGGCCGTCGTCGCGCTCAAATGGGTCGTGAAGGAGATGGAAGACCGCTACCGCAAGATGTCGAAGGTTGGTGTACGGAACATCGACGGCTACAACACGCGCGTGACGGAAGCGAATGAGCGCGGCGAAGTGCTGGTACGCACCGTGCAGACGGGTTTCGACAAGGAAACCGGCGAGGCGATCTACGAGGAAGAGGAGATGGACCTTTCGCCCATGCCCTTCATCGTCGTCATCGTGGACGAGATGGCAGACCTGATGATGGTCGCGGGCAAGGAGATCGAGGCCGCCGTGCAGCGCCTCGCCCAGATGGCGCGCGCCGCCGGCATCCATATCGTGACGGCGACGCAGCGCCCCTCCGTCGACGTCATCACCGGCACGATCAAGGCGAACTTCCCGACCCGTATTTCCTTCCAGGTGACGTCCAAGATCGACAGCCGCACCATTCTCGGCGAGCAGGGCGCCGAACAGCTGCTCGGCCAGGGCGACATGCTCTTCATGGCGGGCGGCGGGCGCATCCGCCGCGTCCACGGCCCCTTCGTGTCGGACGAGGAAGTGGAGAAGGTCGTCACCTTCCTGAAGAAGCAGGGCGTGCCGGAATATCTGGAAGCCATCACCGCCGAGGAAGAGAACGGCGACGATCCCTTCGCCTTCGACAGTGGCGGCAGCACGGGCGACGATCTCTACGACAAGGCGGTTGCAATCGTCGCGCGCGACAAGCGCGCATCGACGAGCTACATCCAGCGCCGCCTGCAGATCGGCTATAATCGCGCCGCGCGTCTGATCGAGCTTATGGAAGAACAGGGCGTGGTCAGCCCGCCCAATCATCAGGGCAAGCGCGAAGTTCTCGTTGGAGATCATTGAATCGCAACGGATTCAGGCGCGTTTACGCCGCGCTAACCAGTGCCGCCAAATCGCCCATCGGGGCTCCTTATTTCGCCACAAAGAGGGCCCATGATTTTTCTCATGAACGACTTCGACCAGAACCATCGCGTGCGCCAGCGCATGCTCTATGCGGCAGCCGTTATCGGCCTCGGCCTTCTTTTCGTGACGGTGCTGAGCGCAGGCGGTCAGGCCCGCGCCGAAATGGGCGCACAGGCGGCAGGCGAAATCGCCGATGCGACCCCCGACGCGGACGATGCGCGCGCCATTGCCGAGGCGAGCGCCTATCTCTCCGCGCTCGACAGCATGCAGGGCGATTTCCTGCAGGTCGGCCCCGATGGGTCGGTGACGGAGGGCAAGTTCTATCTGCGCCGGCCGGGCCGTCTCCGCTTCGAATATAATGCGCCGGAAAATCTCCTCGTCGTCGCGGATGGCACCTGGGTCGCCGTGAAGGACAGCGCCGGCCCCGCCCAGCGCTATCCCATCGCCTCGACGCCGCTCGGCCTCATCCTTGCGCAGAATGTCGATCTGACGAACAGCGCCCGCGTGCTGAAGGTGGAAAACCAGCCGGGCGCCCTCCTCCTCACCCTTGCGGACCGCTCCGGCGAGGCCCCGGGCCAGATCACCCTCATTTTCGACCAGCCGCGCATGCAGCTGCGCCAATGGGTGGTGACCGACGCTCAGGGGCTCCAGACCACCGTCGCCTTGCGCAATGTGGAAACCGGCATCCGGGCCGACAATGCACTTTTCGTCCTGCGCGACGACCAGCGCCCCTCGATCGGCGGCCCCCGCTAGCTGCCGCCCCGCTCGCGATCGCCATGCGCTGGCGCCGCTGCACGCCGTCTATTATTCTCAACGCCTGAAGCCTCTTGCGCCGGCCGCCACCTTGACCGGCGTCCGCGCGCGCGGATACTTGTGAACTGCATGACCGGAAAATCTCATCGACGGCCCATTATCGGCATTCCCTGCGACGTGAAGATGCTGGGGCCACACCCGTTTCACGCGGTAGGCGAAAAATACATCGCCGCCGTGGAAGGTGGCGCAGGCGGCCAGCCCGTGCTTCTGCCGGTGCCGCGCGCAACGCCCGGCGAGCCTTTCGACAGCGCCGCGAAATTCGAGGAGATTTTCGCGCTCTGCGACGGCATTTTCCTCACCGGCTCCCATTCGAACGTCCATCCGGAAAATTACGGCGGTACGCCGCCGCGCGAAGGCGTGCTGATCGACCGGCAGCGCGATGCGCTGACGCTGACACTGATCCGCGAATGCGTCGCCCGCGCGGTGCCGATCTTCGCCGTCTGCCGCGGCTTTCAGGAAATGAATGTCGCCTTCGGGGGCACGCTCCACCAGCATATCGAGGAAATGCCCGGCGAGCCGGGCTACGCAGCCCGTTTCGACCACCGCGAGAAGAAGGACGACCCGCTGGAAATCCAGTACGGGCCGGCCCATGACGTGACGCTCGCGCCCGGCGGCGCCTTCGAGAAACTCCTCGGCACACAGACGATCCGCGTCAACTCGCTGCATGGCCAGGGCATCGCCCGGCTTGCCGACGGGCTTGTCGCCGAGGGCCGCGCGCCGGACGGCACGATCGAGGCCGTTCGTGTGAAGGATGCGCGGGGCTTCGCGCTCGGCGTGCAATGGCACCCGGAATGGAAATATTGGGAAAACCCCGTATCGCTGAAACTTTTCGGCGCTTTCGGGGATGCGGTACGCGAGGCGGCCTCCGTCACCGCCTGAACCGGCACGGTCCGAAACGGGCCCGGCCTGAAACATGAAAGAATGGTGTCCCATGGCAATGGGCAGCGAGAAGGAAGAAACGGTAAAGACCGCTGAAGAGCTCGTGAAGTGGCTGAAGGACCGCCGCGTCACCGAAGTCGAATGCATGGTCTCCGACATGGCCGGCATCGCCCGCGGCAAGATCATTCCGACGCGGAAATTCATCGCCGGGCTGAACGAGCGTTCGCTGAAACTGCCGGAATCGATCTTCGGCCAGACCGTGACCGGCGACTATGTCGACAGCGACTTTCTGGGCGACATCGAGCCCGATATCATTCTCGATCCAGATCCTGCCACCGTGCGCGTCGTGCCCTGGTATGACGAACCCACCGCACAGATCATCTGCGACGCGAATTACCGCGACGGCAGCCCCGTGCCCATCGCGCCGCGCAACGTGCTGAAGCGCGTCATCGCGCTCTTCGAGGAAAAGGGCTGGCAGCCCGTCGTCGCGCCCGAAATCGAATTCTATCTCGCGGCAAAGAACATCGACCCCGACTATCCGCTGGAGCCGCCTGTCGGCGCCAATGGCCGTCAGGAAACCGCGCGCCAGTCCTATGGCATCGATGCGGTCAACGAGTTCGATCCGATCTTCGAGGACATGTACGATTTCTGCGAGGCGCAGAACCTCGATATCGACACGCTGATTCACGAGTCGGGCGCGGCCCAGGTCGAGATCAATTTCGATCATGGCGACCCGCTCGAAATCGCCGATCAGGCCTTCCTCTTCAAGCGGACCATGCGGCAGGCGGCGCTGCGCCACGGCATCTATGCGACCTTCATGGCGAAACCTTACGAAGGCGAGCCCGGCAGCGCCATGCATATCCACCAGTCGATCGTGAGCGCGGAGACGGGCGACAATCTCTTTGCCACCAAGCAGGGCAAGGACACGAAGCTCTTTCTCGGCTACATCGCCGGCTTGCAGAAATTCCTGCCCGATGCGATGGCGCTCATCGCACCGAACGTCAATTCCTACCGCCGGATCGTGCGCGACCACGCCGCCCCCATCAACACGCATTGGGGCCATGAGAACCGCACGGTGGGGCTTCGCGTGCCGGAAGCGCGCCGTCAGGGCCGCCGCGTCGAGAACCGCGTGCCGGGCGCCGATGCGA
Organism: Alphaproteobacteria bacterium; assembly: GCA_033838765.1. Classification (GTDB taxonomy): domain Bacteria; phylum Pseudomonadota; class Alphaproteobacteria; order Parvibaculales; family Parvibaculaceae; genus Parvibaculum. The sequence continues at coordinate 2,238 of JAJLKS010000424.1, read as the reverse complement.
ACCCCTATCTCGCCATCGCGACCTCGCTTGCCTGCGGCTATATCGGCATGGTGAACGACCTGAAGCCGACCAAGGAAATGACGGGCAACGCCTATGACAGCAAGCGCTTCGCGCTGCCCCGCCACCTCCTCGACGCGCTCGACAATCTCAGGACCGCAAGCGAACTCAAGGAAGTGCTCGGCCAGGATTTCGTGACGCTCTATATGGACGTGAAACTCACCGAACACGAAGCCTATCAGCAGGTGATCTCCGCCTGGGAACGCGAGCACCTGCTCTTGAACGTGTGACGGGCGGGAGGTTGGTAAATCACCTCCCTTCCCCTATACTCGCCCCATGACCAGCGATGCCTTCACACCTGCCGCGCGGATGCGGCTCGCCAAACGCGAGCTGCTGATCCTCTGCGCCCGCATCGGCTATAATCCCTAGCACTGCTCCGGCGCGGGTGCCTGCCGCCCAAGCCCTTCCGCATCTCTCTTTCATTCGGAACACGGAGCAAATTCCCATGTCGCAGACCGCCGCAATCTCGAACCAGACCAAACGCTGGCAGGAGATGGACGCCGCCCATCATCTCCACCCCTTCACCACGCACAAGGACCTCGCCGCCAAGGGCGCGCGCGTCATCACCCATGCCGAGGGCGTCTATCTCTACGATAGCGAAGGCAAGCGCCTGATCGACGGCATGGCGGGGCTGTGGTGCGTGCAGGTCGGCTATGGCCGCGAGGAACTGGCGCAGGCGGGCTACAAGGCGCTGAAGGAGCTGTCCTACTACAACAACTTCTTCCAGACGACGAACCCCTACGCCGCCGAACTCTCGCAGAAGCTCGCCGAAGTCTGCCCGAAGGGGATCGACCGTTTCTTCTTTGCCAATTCCGGTTCCGAAGGAAACGACAGCGCGGTGAAGATCATCCGCTATTTCTGGAACCTGCAGGGCAAGCCCAACAAGAAGCTCTTCATCGCCCGCAAGAAGGCCTATCACGGCGTGACCATGGTGGCGGCCTCGCTCTCGGGCCTCACGCATATGCATCCGCAGGCCGACCTGCCCATGCCGGGCTTCCACCATGTCGAATGCCCGGACTGGTTTGCCGAAGGCGGCGCCCGCACGCCCGAGGAACATGGCGCCTTCGCCGCAAAGAGCCTTGAGGACAAGATCCTCGAACTCGGGGCGGAGAATGTCGCCGCCTTCGTCGCCGAGCCTGTGCAGGGCGCGGGCGGCCTCATCATTCCGCCCAAGGGCTACTGGGAAGAGATCCAGCGCATCTGCCGCAAATACGATGTGCTGCTCCATGTCGATGAAGTGATCTGCGGCTTCGGCCGCACCGGCCAATGGTTCGGCTCCGACACGTTCGGCATCGAGCCCGACATGATCAACATGGCGAAGGGCCTCTCGTCGGGCTATCAGCCGATTGCCGCTGTCGGCCTCGGCAAGCGGGTCGGCGATGTCGTCTTCAATTCCGACGAGGAGTGGTCGCACGGCTTCACCTATTCCGGACACCCGGTTGCGGCCGCCGTCGCGCTCGCCAATCTCGAACTCATGCAGAAGGAAAAGCTCGTCGAAAAGGCGGGCGGCGCCACCGGCGCGCATTTCCAGAAGCGGCTCGCCGAGCTTTCCGAACACCCGCTGGTCGGCGAGACGCGCGGCGTCGGCCTTCTCGGCGCCATCGAGCTTGTGAAGAACAAGAAGACCCGCGAGAAATTCCCCGATGTCGGCAGCACCGGCACGATCTGCCGCAATCACTGCTTCTCGAACGGCCTCATCATGCGCGCCATCGGCGACACCATGGTGCTGAGCCCGCCGCTCACCATCACGGAAAGCGAGATCGACGAGCTCTTCGGCCTTGCCCGGCGCTGCATCGATCTCACGGCGAAGGACATGGGCGTTTCCTGAGGCTTTTCCTGGGAATTTGGCTGCCGGGCGCCTTGCGGCGGTTTGTCGCAGGTGCCCCCGAGCCTCCCCGGCACCGCTCTCAACCCCTTGGCAAGGCAGGGAAATCCCGTGTGAGCGGAGCGAAAAACCTCCGATTCATCTTTCGGTAACGGCCATATTGAAGACCGGCTTTGCCAGACTTATCTACTTGGTCATGAGGGCCGGGCAACTGGCCGCCCGGGTGACCTGCCCCCCGCTCACCCATGCGGCGCTCCGGCCCCCTCCGGCACCGGTCTTCCCCTCCCGGTGCCAAGCGCGAAATGCGCCGTTGCGCCCCGTCTCCCCCCGGGGGGGGGGCCCGGTTTTGGGGCCCC
>JAJLKS010000423.1:0-5757 GCA_033838765.1 Alphaproteobacteria bacterium | reverse complement strand
GGCGGCGCGTAGGCCGATACGTCGATGTCGCTGGGCGCCGCGTCCCCCGTCTTAATCATGATGGTGGGTCTCCTGGGCTGGGGTAAAACCACCTCGACGGCGAAGATCGCCAAGCGTCTCACCACGCGCGAAAAGCGCAAGGTGATGATGGCCTCCCTCGATACGCGCCGCCCCGCCGCGCAGGAGCAGCTGCGCATTCTCGGCGAACAGGTGGATGTGGCGACGCTCCCGATCGTTGCCGGCCAGCAGCCGGTGCAGATCGCCAGGCGCGCGGTGGAAGCGGCCCGCCTTGGCGGCTTCGATGTGCTGATGCTCGATACCGCGGGCCGCATCCATATCGACGAGGAGCTGATGGCCGAGGTCGCGCAGGTGCGCGATATCGCAAATCCGCATGAGACGCTTCTCGTCGCCGACAGCCTGACGGGTCAGGATGCCGTCAATGTCGCAGAGCAGTTCAATGCCCGCATCGGCGTCACCGGCATCGTTCTGACGCGCGTCGATGGCGACGGGCGCGGCGGCGCAGCGCTTTCCATGCGCGCCGTCACGGGCGTGCCGATCAAGCTTCTCGGCACCGGCGAAAAGACGGACGCGCTGGAAGATTTCCGCGCCGACCGCGTGGCGGGCCGCATCCTCGGCATGGGCGATATCGTCAGCCTCGTCGAAAAGGCAGCCGAGACCATCGATGCCGACAAGGCGGAGAAGATGGCGGCGAAGCTCCGCAAGGGGCAGTTCGACCTCGACGATCTCGCCGACCAGCTTCGTCAGATGAGCCGCATGGGCGGCATGAAGGGCCTGCTCGGCATGATGCCCGGCGTCGGCAAGGCGCAGATGCAGGCGGCGCAGGCCCATATGGGCGACGGCACGATCAAGCGGCAGGTCGCGATCATCTCGTCCATGACGAAGGACGAACGCAAGGACCCGAAAGTGCTGAATGCAAGCCGCAAGAAGCGCATCGCGAAGGGTTCGGGTACGGAAGTTCAGGAAATCAACCGCCTGCTCAAGATGCATCGCCAGATGGCGGACATGATGAAGGCGATGGGCCGCCAGAAGGGCGGTCTCATGTCGAAGCTCTTCGGCGGTGGCGGCGCGCCCGACATTCCGCCCGAGATGGCTGCGGACCCGAAAGCGATGGAAAAGCTTATGCCGAAGGGGCTGCCGCGCCTCGGGCCCGGCGGATTGCCGGGGCTTCCCGGTTCGGGTTTCGGCGGGATGCCGCCCGGTCTTCCGGGGCTCCCGTCCGGCAAGAAGAAAAAGTGATCGAGATAATTCGTTTACGGATGAATGAAATCCCGGCTCCGATGCCGGTCCTATGTGAAAGGTAAGACAAGATGGCTCTCAAGATCCGGCTCGCCCGTGGCGGCGCCAAGAAGCGTCCCTTCTACCGTGTGGTCGTCGCCGATACGCGCGCGCCCCGCGATGGCCGCTTCATCGAGAAGATCGGCACGTTCAACCCGCTGCTCGCCAAGGACGATGCCGCCCGCGTCGTGCTCGATGTCGAGCGCGCAAAGCATTGGCTCGGCGTCGGCGCGCTGCCGACGGACCGCGTTGCCCGCTTCCTGACGGATGCCGGCGTCTATAGCCGCGCCGCCCGCAACAACCCCGAAAAGTCGAAGCCGAAGGCGAAGGCGCAGGAGCGTCTCGAGGCTGCCCGCATGGCTGCCGAGGAAGCCGAAGCTGCCGCCAAGGCTGCTGCCGAAGCGCCTGCCGAGGAAGCCGCTGCTGAAGCTCCGGCCGAAGAGGCGCAGGCGTAATCACGCTTGCGCATCGCGGCCATGGGCGAGGGCAAGCGCGAAACGGCCGGTCATACGGTTTGTCTGGGTGTCGTCGTGGGCGCGCATGGCGTTCGCGGGCTGGTGCGGGTCAAGTCCTTCACCGAGGAGCCCGAAAGCGTCGCCGCCTACGGCCCGGTCGAGACGAGGGACGGTGCCCGGCGCTTCGCCATCGAGGCGAAGGGCATGGTCAAGGATCTCGTGCTCTGCCGGCTCGAGGGCATTGCCGACCGCGATGCGGCAGAGGCGCTCCGGGGCACGGAGCTTCATGTGCCGCGCGAGCGGCTGCCGGATACGGATGGCGATGAGGAAGGCTGGTATCACGCCGACCTCGCCGGATGTCAGGCGGTGGGCCGCGACGGCCGGGTCTATGGCCGGGTCGTCGGAGTGCAGAATTTCGGGGCGGGCGACCTTCTCGAAATCGCGCCGGACGCGGGCGGCGAAACGGTGCTGATGGGCTTCACGGACGCGAATGTCCTTGAGGTCGATATCCACGGGCGCCGGATCGTGATCGACCCGCCGCTCGGCACGTTTGACGACGGAGAGGGCGCGGGAGAGCGCGATGAGTGAAGGCTGGTCCGCCACCGTCCTCACGCTCTTCCCGGAGATGTTTCCGGGGCCCCTGGGGGTGTCGCTTGCGGGCCGCGCGCTCGAGGCGGGGATCTGGCGGCTCGAGGCCGTCGATATCCGCAGCTTCGCGACGGACCGGCACCGCTCGGTCGACGATACCCCGGCAGGCGGGGGCCCGGGCATGGTGATGCGGGCCGATGTCGTGGCGGCGGCGGTCGATGCGGTCCACGGCCAGGGGGACGCAAGGCCGCTGATCTATCTCAGCCCCCGCGGGCGGCCCCTCACCCAGCAAAGGGTGCGGGAACTGGCGGCGGGGCCGGGCGTCGCGCTTCTCTGCGGCCGTTTCGAGGGGCTCGATCAGCGGGTCATCGAGGCCCGCAACATGGAGGAAGTGAGCCTCGGAGATTTCGTCCTGTCGGGCGGGGAACCGGCGGCTCTGGCGCTTCTCGATGCCGTCATCCGGCTGCTGCCGGGGGTGATGGGCAAGGACGCCTCGGGAGAGGAAGAAAGTTTCGAAAGCGGGCTTCTCGAATACCCGCATTACACGAGGCCGCAGGAGTTCGAAGGGCGCGGAATTCCGCCGGTTCTGACCTCCGGCGACCACAAGAAGGTTAAGGCCTGGCGCCGCGCCATGGCCGAAGAGACGACAAGGGAAAGGCGGCCCGATCTCTGGGAAAAATTTCTCAGGGAATGGTCCTGAAGACAGTCGCCTATGCGAATTTTTTGTGTTAGGGAAGCGCGCTTCCGGGCCGGGATGATCCCAGACATGCCCGAACGCCTTCATATCCGAGGTTGAGACCCATGAATATCATCGAGCAGCTCGATCAGGAGCAGATGGCCACGCTGACCAACGGCAAGACCATCCCCGATTTCGCCCCCGGCGACACGCTGCAGGTCAATGTGAAGGTGGTCGAAGGCACGCGCGAGCGCGTCCAGGCCTATGAAGGCGTCTGCATCGCCCGCGCCGGCGGCGGCCTGAACGAGAACTTCACGGTCCGCAAGATTTCCTATGGCGAAGGCGTCGAGCGCGTATTCCCGCTCTACAGCCCGCTTGTCGACTCGATCAAGGTGGTTCGCCGTGGCCGTGTGCGCCGCGCGAAACTCTATTACCTGCGCGGTCTGCGCGGTAAGGCCGCCCGAATTACCGAGAAACAGGACAAGAACCGCTCGAAAGAGAACGGCGCCGCCTGATTTCGTCCGCTTACGCGGAGACTGTCTCGAAAAGCGGGCAGGGCGCTCAGATGGCGCCCGGGCCCGCTTTTTTCGTATGAACAGCCCGGCACCGAACAGAAGATTTTGAAAAGACGAGGTAAGAAAAATGTCGCCCCGCACAATGTACGACAAGATCTGGGACGCGCATCTGGTCGATATGGCCGAAGACGGAACGGGCCTGCTCTATATCGACCGTCACCTCGTCCATGAAGTGACGAGCCCTCAGGCCTTCGAGGGTCTGCGTATGGCCAAGCGCAAGGTTCACGCGCCCCAGAAGACGCTCGCCGTCGCCGACCACAACGTGCCGACGACCGACCGTTCGAAGGGTATCGCCGACGAAGAAAGCCGCATCCAGGTCGAGACGCTCGAACACAATGCGAAGGATTTCGGTGTCGAATATCTCGAAATGTCCGACATCCGTCAGGGCATCGTGCATATCGTCGGGCCGGAACAGGGCTTCACGCTGCCCGGCACCACCATTGTCTGCGGCGACAGCCACACCTCCACGCATGGCGCCTTCGGCGCGCTCGCCCATGGCATCGGCACTTCCGAGGTCGAGCATGTGCTCGCCACGCAGACGCTGATCCAGGCGAAGGCGAAGAACATGCGCATCAATGTGGTGGGCAAGGCGCCGGAAGGCTTCACCGCCAAGGATATCGTGCTCGCGATCATCGGCGAGATCGGCACGGCGGGCGGCACCGGCTATGTGATCGAATATGCGGGCGAGGCGATCCGCGACCTTTCGATGGAAGGCCGCATGACCGTCTGCAACATGACGATCGAGGCGGGCGCCCGTGCCGGTCTCATCGCGCCGGACGAAAAGACCTTCGCCTATCTCGAAGGCCGCCCCCGCGCGCCCAAGGGCAAGGCCTGGGAAATGGCCGTCGAATACTGGAAGACGCTGCCCTCCGATCCGGACGCGAAGTTCGACAAGGAAGTGACCGTCGATATCGCCGATCTGCCGCCGCTCGTCACCTGGGGCACGAGCCCGGAAAACGTCATCAAGATCACGGACCGCGTGCCCGATCCGAAAGACGTGCATGACGAAGCCCATGCGAAGTCGATGCAGCGCGCGCTCGACTATATGGGGCTGACCGCCGGTACGCCGATCGCGGAAGTGAAGATCGACCGTGTCTTCATCGGCTCCTGCACAAACGGACGCATCGAGGATCTGCGCGCCGCCGCTGCAATCGCCAAGGGCCGCAAGGTTGCCTCCACCGTCAATGCGATGGTCGTGCCCGGCTCCGGTCTCGTGAAGGAACAGGCGGAGAAGGAAGGCCTCGACAAGATCTTCCTCGAAGCGGGCTTCGAGTGGCGCGAGCCCGGCTGCTCCATGTGCCTTGCCATGAATGCCGACAAGCTGGCGCCCGGCGAGCGTTGCGCCTCGACGTCCAACCGCAATTTCGAAGGCCGTCAGGGCCGCGGCGGCCGCACGCATCTCGTCTCGCCCGCCATGGCGGCGGCGGCGGCGATTGCGGGCCACTTCGTCGATGTGCGGGAGATGAAGTCAGGGAATGCCCACCGTCTTCCGATACACGGGTTTTCGCTTCTTCTTCTATTCGAACGAAGGAAGCCCCCGGGAGCCGGTGCATATTCACGTGCAACAGGGTGGATCGACGGCAAAATTCTGGCTCGATCCGGTTCACGCTGCCGACAGCTACGGTTTTGATGCAAGGACGCTTCGTGAACTTGCTACAGTAGTAGAAGAGAATAGAGACCTTATCGAAAGGACGTGGCATGAGCATTTCGGCTAAGTCGCTGCGTTTCGACGAGAACAGCATGTGGGTCGATCTGACCGACGGGCGCTCGCTCGGCATTCCGCTCGCGTGGTTTCCGCGCCTGCTGGCGGCGACACCGGAACAGCGCGCCGTCTACGAGATTTCGGGCGGCGGCACCGGGCTTCACTGGCCCGAACTCGATGAGGACATATCGGTTGCCGGGCTGCTAGCCGGGCGCGGGGATCAGACGGCCGTGCAAAGCGCCGCCGAGTAAGAGAGACGGAACGACAATGGACAAGTTCAACAAGCTGACGGGCGTTGCGGCGCCGCTGCCGATCATCAATGTCGATACCGACATGATCATCCCGAAGCAGTTCCTGAAGACGATCAAGCGCACGGGGCTCGGCAAGACTCTCTTCGACGAGATGCGTTATGACGACAAGGGCAACGAGGTGCCGGATTTCGTGCTGACCAAGCCGGCCTATCGT
>JAJLKS010000422.1:0-5355 GCA_033838765.1 Alphaproteobacteria bacterium | reverse complement strand
AGCGATCTTTTTCCGTGACTGACATGGCGCTGTTGTGACAAATACCGGGCGGGGCAGCAAAGTAATTTTGCTACGCATTTGCATTTGCCCTTTTGTTCACGCGCCGCGAGGTCTTCCGTATGTCCCTGGCGTTCCGCAATGTCGGACACAGCTATGGCAACCACCGGGTTCTGTCCGGGGTGACGCTTGAGGCACGGCCGGGCGAAATCCTCTGCCTGCTCGGGGCTTCGGGCAGCGGCAAGACGACGCTTTTGCGCCTTGCGGCGGGCCTCGAGACGCTGCAGGAAGGCAGCATAGATCTCGGCGGTGCGGTGCTCGCAACGCCGGGCCGCGACATTGCCCCCGAAAAGCGCTCATTCGGCATGGTATTTCAGGATCATGCGCTGTTTCCCCATCTGACCGTCGCCGAGAACATAGCCTTCGGTCTTGCCGGAAAGCCGAAGGAGGAAATCCGCCGCATCGTCGCCGATAGGCTTGCCTCGGTCGGCCTTGCAGGCTTCGAGACGCGCTATCCGCACACGCTTTCCGGCGGCCAGCAGCAGCGTGTGGCCCTTGCCCGGGCGCTCGCGCCCGCGCCCGCGGGCATGCTGCTCGATGAACCCTTTGCAAGCGTCGATGTCACCCGCCGCCGGGCGCTCCGGGAAGAGGCCCGCCGCGCGCTGAAGGAGGCGGGCGTCGTCACGCTCGTCGTCACGCATGACCCGGTGGAAGCCATGGAGATCGGCGACCGGATCGCGGTGCTGGAGGGTGGCCGGATCGCCCAAGGCGCGGCGCCCGAAACCCTCTATGCGCAGCCCGCAAGCGCGCTGGTCGCCTCGCTTTTCGGTGAGGCGCAGCGCTTTCCGGCGATCGTCAGCGGCGAGACGGCGATCACGGCCTATGGCCCCGTTCCCGCGCCCGGCCTCAGCGATGGTGCCCATGTCGAGGTCATCGTCCGTCCGGAAGCCGTGACGCTCGCCCCGGCGGGTGCAAGAGAAAGCAATTTCCGCATCGGCGACATCCGCTTTCTCGGCCGGGACTGGCTGGTCCTGCTGGTAAACGAGGCGTCCGGCGCGCTTGAGCCGTTGCGGGCGCGCGTTCCGGCACTGGACGGACTTGCCGCCAATGCTTCGGTTGCCGTGCGCTTCGACCCCGAAGGTACCTTCATTTTCCCATCCTGATGCGGCCAAATGCGCCACCCGCCGGGCTTGCGTGCAGGGCCGCGGGGCGCTAGCGTGCGATTGAAAATCGTTCGCAAATAGCCCCGGGTTCATCATGCTCCGCCTGCTTGCCGCCCTCACCCTAGCCGCCATGGCCGCCGTGACCGCCCTCGCGGCTGAAGCCGATGCTGCCGAACTGAACATCTATTCGGCCCGGCATTACGACACCGATCTCAGCCTCTACGACCGCTTCACCGAGGAAACCGGGATCAAGGTGAACCTGATCGAAGGCGACAGCGACGAACTCATCGCGCGCATCGAGCGTGAAGGCCGCAACAGCCCGGCCGATCTTCTGATTACGGTGGATGCGGGCCGTCTCTGGCGCGCGGAGGAAAAGGGGCTTTTCCAGCCGGTTTCCTCCGGCATCCTCGAGGAGCGCATCCCTGCCCATCTGCGTCATCCCGACGGCCTCTGGTTCGGCGTCTCGAAGCGCGCTCGCATCATCATCTACAACAAGGCGGCGGGCACGCCTGAGAAGCTCGCGACCTATGCCGATCTTGCAGACCCCGTCCACAAGGGCGAAATCTGCATGCGCTCATCGTCGAACCTCTACAATGTCTCGCTTCTCGCCGCGATCGTCGAACATGAGGGCGCGGAGAAGGCAGAGGCCTGGACGAAAGGCGTGGTAGCAAATTTCAAGCGCGAACCGCAGGGCAACGATACCGCCAATGTGAATGCCGTCGCATCGGGCGAATGCCGCATCTCGCTCGTGAACACCTATTATGTCGGCCGCATGCTTGCGTCGGACGATGCAGCCATGCGCGAGGCGGCGGAAAAGGTCGCTATCGTCTTCCCCGATCAGGACGGCAATGGCACCCATGTGAATCTCTCCGGCGCGGGCGTGATGAAGCATGCGCCGAACCGCGATAATGCGGTGAAGTTCATCGAATTCCTGACAAGCGACTGGGCGCAGCTTGCGCTCACGCAGATGAACCACGAATACACGGCGGTGCCCGGCATAAGCGAGGAATCGCCAGTCCGCGGCACAGGCGCTTTCAAGGAAGATGAGCTGAACGCCAGTGCGCTTGGCCGCAATCAGGCAGAAGCCGTTCGCATCTTCGACAGGGCAGGATGGAAGTAGCCACCGGCCCTGCGATCGCCGCAATCCGGGCGAAGGCCGGGGATGAAATCATCCCCGGCCGTTTTTTTAGTCTCAGACGAGAATTGCGCGCTGCCCGTTCTCGCGGGTGAGTATCTCCACCTCGACATCGAAACAGGCGCGAAGCGCAGGCGCCGTCAGAACCTCGTCAGCCGTGCCCGAGGCGACAATCCGTCCGCCTTTGAGAAGCACCGCATCATCCGCATAGGCGCTGGCAAGATTGAGATCGTGGATCGCCGCCAGAACACCGGCGCCTTCATCGGCAAGGCGGCGCGCAACATCAAGCACAAGCCGCTGGTGGCGCAGATCGAGTGCCGAAGTCGGTTCATCGAGAATGAGGAAGCGCGCCTCGCTTTCCGCCCCGTCGTCCGGCCGCCATATCTGTGCGATGGCTCGGGCAAACTGCACGCGCTGCTTCTCGCCGCCGGACAATGTCTGATAGGAGCGGGCGAGGAACGGGAGAACGCCCGCAAGACGCGCGGCATCGTCTATCGCCGCCGCATCGAAGGCTTGCGCAGGTGTACCCGAAAAGGGGAGGCGGCCAAGCTCGATCACTTCTTCGGCTGTAAATGCGAAATCGAGCGCCGAATGCTGGAGCAGAACTGCGCGGCGGCGCGCAAGCGCGAGCGGAGAGATGCGCGCAAGCGGAATCTCATCCAGCAATACTTCGCCCCTGTCCGGCTTGCGCTCGCCTGCGAGCACCGAAATCAGTGTCGACTTGCCGGCGCCATTCGGTCCGATCAGCGCCGTGACACGGCCGGGCTTCACCGATATATCGGCGTGCTGGAGCAGGCATTTCCCGCCCACAAGGACGGATATGTCCGAGGCGCGGATCATGCGGCCCTCCGATTGCGAATGAGGAGCCAGAGGAAGAATGGGCTGCCGATGGCCGCCGTGACGAGACCGATGGGAAGTTCTGCCGGTGCGACGATCACGCGCGCGAAGCTGTCGGCAACGAGAAGGAGCGTTGCGCCTGCCAGCATGGAGCCCGGCAGCACGATGCGGTGATCCGGCCCGGCAAGAAGGCGCACGACATGCGGCACGACCACGCCGACAAAGGCGATGATGCCGCAAAAGGCAACCGCCGAACTGACGGCGAGCGCTGCCGCGACCATGATGACATGTTTGAGGCGCTGGACCTGTACGCCGAGGTGAAGCGCCTCGCGCTCGCCAAGCAGCATCGCATCGAGCGCGCGGGCGCGGCTCAGAATGATGCCGAGCGCGAGGAGGATGGGGAGCGCGGCCGCAGTCACCGCGCGCCAGCCGCCGGAGGCAAGGCTTCCCATGCTCCAGAAAGTGAAATCGCGCAGCTGCGTATCGTTCGAGACATAGACGAGAAGACCGGTCAGCGCGCCGGTCAGTGCATTGATGGCGATACCTGCGAGCAGAAGCGTTGCCGTTGCCGCATGACCTTGCAGCTGGGCAAGCCCCTGAATTGCGAAGGTCGCGGCAAGTCCGCCCGCAAAGGCCGCCAGCGGCAGAAGCCAGGGCGAGGCGAGAAAGGGCAGAATGCCGACGAGAAATGAGCCGAGGACGATCACGAAGACCGCGCCGAGGGCCGCCCCGCCCGAGACGCCGATAAGGCTCGGATCGGCGAGCGCATTGCGGAACAATCCCTGAAAGGCGGCGCCAGCACCGGCGAGCGCCATGCCGGCAATCACCGCAAGAAGCGCTCGTGGCAGACGGATCGACTGGATGATTGCCGCGGTTCGCGAATCCATTTCCATGCCTGCCAGAGCGCGCAGCACATCGGTAAACGGGATCGGCACGGCACCCGTCGAAAGCGCAGCCACGAAAGCGATAGCGAGCAGCACGGCAAGCCCGCCGAGAATGGCGGGCCGCCGCGCCGCGCGCGACATGCGTGGCAAGGCTGCGGCAATATCTGTCATTCCATGTCCGTCCAGGGCCGGGCGGGAAGCGGGGCGATGTCCGCTTCGGGGTGGAGCGCGGCAGCGAGGTCGCGCACCGCATGAGCAAGTCTTGGCCCGAACCCTGCGAGGTAGAGCGCATCCATGCTGACAATTCGCTTGCTCTCTCCCGCGGGTGTCGCCGCAAGAGCCGGATCGGAAAGAAGTGCTTCCGTGCCTCCAAGCATCTCCACCGTCTGGTCGGTAACGAGCAATATGTCGGGCGCTGCTTCGGTTGCGGCTTCCGGCGAGAACGGCTTGTAGCCGGTGAACCCGGCGGTGGCGTTTTCACCGCCCGCAAGCTCGATCATGGCATGGGCCGCTGTCTGATCTCCGGCAACGAGAAGTCCGCCACGGCCCGCCTGCAGCAGGAACAGCACGCGCGGCTTGTTTTCGAGCTTCTCTACATCGGCAAGCACTTGTGCAATGTCCTCACGGAAAGCGGCATTGACCGTTTCCGCTTCGCTCTCGCGGCTCAGAGCAATGCCGGCGGCTTCGATATGGGCCTGAACCGATTCGGGCGTGTAGCCTTCCTTGAGCTTCACGATGCGCACCCCCGCCGCTTCGGTTTGCGAGAGCGCGACTTCCGGTCCTGCCTCGCCGCCCGCGAGAATGAGATCGGGCGAAAGCGAGAGCAGGCCTTCCGCCGAGAGCTGGCGCACATATCCGACATCGGGAAGGGCATCCGCCGCAGCCGGATAGATGCTCGTCGTGTCGGCCCCGACAAGCCGATCGCCCGCGCCCAGCGCATAGACGATTTCGGTCGTCGAGCCGCCGACGCTGACGATGCGCTCGCCCTCGGCATGGAGAGGCGCGGCGAAGGCGAACCCCATCACGGCAAGCGAGACCGTGAACGAAATTGTCCTCGTCCTCATCAGGCCGCTTCCTTCGTTGCGAGAGGATTGACGATCTCGCGCCAGGCAAGGTCTTCCGGCTGGCCCGGCTTGCGCTTGCCGAAAAGCGTCGCGATCAGCGTGCCGTCCTTGTCGAAGAGTTCGAGCGAGGTGACGGTCCCGTCCTCGGTCGGCTTCCAGACCACCCATGCACTGTCGATATGGTCTTCGCGAAGATGCAGGTTGAAGGCCTCGTCAAGCACGTTGATCCACGGGCCCATCGGCTTCAGGTTCGAAACCGGGCCGGTGTGAATCTG
>JAJLKS010000421.1:0-2467 GCA_033838765.1 Alphaproteobacteria bacterium | reverse complement strand
ACAGGACGAACATACCTTCGCTCCACGGGATTCTCGTCTGGTTTTCCGGCTTGTAGACATGGTTGCGGAGCAGCTTGAGGATCAGGCGGCTTTCTTCGTCCGGCACGCCGCCGATCTCATGGGTGTAGTCGGGACTGAAATCGAGACAGGCTTCGCCCGTGACGGGGTGCGGCGCGATCAGCGGACGCCAGATTTCCGCATGACCATCGCGGCGCCCATGCGCTGCATTGAGCGTTGCCAGATAGCGGCGCATGGGCGCAGAGAGGCTGCGATATGCGGCGTGAAGAGACGACCATATGCTTTCGCCGCCTCGATGAGGCAGCTGTTCAGCACAAACGAGAATGGCGGCAGGCCTTTCCTGCTGCCAGGCAGGGTCCATCATTTCGGCAAAGCGGGAGGGCGGCAGGCCGCCGGAGGCCGCACAGTGGAACCTTGCATCCTGCGAGAGCAGCCGCACGAGAAGCCGCGCCGCCTCGGGCCGGATGTTGCCGTCCCTGCATACGAGTACAGCGTGCTCCCGCAAGGCGGCGGCAAGCGCGCAAGCGATCGCGGCGGGGGCTGCGGAGAGATCGATACCGAGAACGTCTCCTCCCAATACACCGCTCAGGGCACGAATGGATATGGGCTTTAAAGTCATGCTCCCCCCGGGGCCTGCCTTCCCGTCTCACCTTCTATTTTGCTTCATTTCAGCAGTGCCACGGGGACTTGATATTTTCAAATTTAAATTTGGAATACTCAAGTATTCATAAAATGAATTTAAGACGCATCGACCTCAACCTGCTGACCGTGTTCGACGCCATCATGGCCGAAGGAAGCGTAACGAGAGCCGCAATGCGGCTCGGCATGACGCAGCCCGCCCTTTCCAATGCATTGACGCGGCTTCGCAGGCAGATGGACGATCCGCTGTTCGTGCGCACAGTCGAAGGCATGCAGCCGACAGAGCGCGCGATCGTCATGGCAGGGCCGGTGAGGCAGGCGCTCGACATTGCCAGGCTGGCCCTTGCAGGGACGCCCGACGCGCCGCCCGGCACAGGCAAAAGGCGCTACACGATCGCGCTGGGCGAGATCGGCGAGGCGGTGGCGCTGCCTGCCGCCATATCGGCGCTGGGCGCAGACCTGCCCTTTGGCCTGACGCTCCAGCGGCCGCAGGACAGGTCCAATCTGGAGAGCGCCTTGCTGGAGGGCAGCCTTGACCTCGCCTGGACGCCGCTTCCCATGCGGTCGCGCGACATCGCCATCGAACCGGTGATGAAGGATGAACTTCTGTGTCTGCTGCCGCCGCATCTGACCGGGCGGAAGCTGACACAGGAGCTCTATTTCAGCATGCGGCACGCAGTGATGCGCGGTGCGGTTTACGAACGCGAGCTCGACCGGGGCGGCCGCCGCCGCGATATCGTGATCGGCGATTGTCATTGCGGGGCACTGCCCGGGCTTGTCGGCGGTTGCGGATATGCGGTGGTGCTGCCCAAGCGGGTGGCGGAACCGCTCGCCGCGCGGCACGGGCTTGGCACCGCGGCGCTGCCTTTCGACGTGCCTGACCTGCTACTGCATCAGGCCTGGCCGCGCCATCTCGACAAGGATGCGCAGCACCGGCGCCTCAGGCGCGCGCTCAAGGCGGCGGCGCGCTAGTTCGCAGGCGCAAAAGACATGGCCATCCGGTTCGTTTGAACGGGGGGCTACTTACGGTAATGTTTGCAGGAAGCGGAGAGCATCGGCGGAGGAGGACCACCATGACGACCCGGACATCGAGCGACATCACCAAGGACAGCGCCTACAACGCCGTCGCGCCGGACGATTTCCCGGCGATGATGGAGGTGGAGCGCTATGGGCAGCGCTCGACCGCCTTCGACAAGATCATCTCGGCGACGCATGACCATTTCTGGGACCCGCTCGACAGGAAATATATCGACTTCGATCAACCCTTCGACATGAAGAGCACGACCGTCATTCCGATGGATTTCGTGCTGGAGCTGCAGACGCCGATCGCAGACCGGCTGTCGCCGGAGGAAAAGATCGCCCTGTCCAATGAAAGCGCACGGTGGATGCTTTCCTCCATCCTGCATGGCGAGGCGGGCGCGCTCGCCCTTTCGGCAAGCCTCTGCCACATATTGAAAGATCCGGGCGCGCAGGAATATGCCGCGAACCAGACGCGCGAAGAGGCGCGGCATGTGACCGGCTTTGCGAAATATATCGAAGCGCGGTGGCAGAAGCCGCTGCCCGTTGGGCCGACGCTCGGCAATCTTCTCACCGACATCGTCAACGCGCCGGAGGTCTACAAGAAGGTCGTCGGCATGCAGATGCTGGTGGAGGGGCTTGCGATGGGCGCCTTCGCCTCGCTTTACACCTATTCGAACGATCCGCTGCTCCGCCATCTCTGCCAGCTCGTGATGACGGACGAGGCGTTCCACCACAAGTTCGGCAAGATCTGGGCGGACCGCACCGTTCCGCATCTCACGCAGCAGGAACG
>JAJLKS010000420.1:0-3069 GCA_033838765.1 Alphaproteobacteria bacterium | reverse complement strand
CCAGGCCGCGCAGCTTGCCGCCGTGCTGCCGGGACCGCTCACAAGAAGACCGGCGGCAACAGCCTATGCAGGTACCATCGCGGCGCGCATGAACAATGTCGTGCTTGGCGAGAACGGCCCCTGCACATGAGCATCAGCCATGCGCCTCATCGCCGCCGGCTGACATGATCGCGGCAAGCGCGCAAAGGCTGCCTTCCGTCTCGGACAGATACCATTCGGCAATCGGCACCGTGCGCGCATCCGCATAGTCCGCGCGGACGGCGGCGGCGAGCGCGCGGTGGGTTTCGTCCCCGCTCATGCCGGGCGACCAGCCCTGCGCGCGCAGCGCATCGGCAAGGCGCTTTTCATGAATGATCGCGCTTTCCGGCGCGCCGCCCTCGGCGATGAAGCGGCGGCCGAGATAGGCCGCGCTTTCCGGGTCGGCGAGAAGCGCAAGGAATTCCTCAGCCGCCACGCCGGAGCCTGCCGGCCCCTTCGTGAAAAGTGCGCCGGGGATGGCGGCGGCAAGAAGCGCCGTGCCGCCCAGAATGACGAGCGTGCGGCGCGTGACGGCGGGGCCGTGATGCGCGTCGTGCCCCTCGTCGTGGCCGTGGCCGCCGTCATGTCCGTGCGAATGATCGTTGTCGTGGTTCATCTTTCGATCTTTCTCAGAGCGGTGTGGCGGCGGCGAAGCGGCGCTTCAGATGGTCCGACAGGCGAAGCGCCAGCGCGACAAGCGTCAGCGTAGGGTTCACGGTCGAGCCTGTCGGGAAAACCGACGAACCGGCGATGAAAAGGTTCGACATGCCATGCACCCGGCAATCGGCACCGACGACGCCATGTTTCGGATCGGCGGACATGCGCGTCGTGCCGAGATGATGATTGCCCCAGCCTTCCGCTACGGTCCATTCCTCCTGTTCCGGAAAGAGCACGCGCACGCGCCCCTCGCCCCAGCCGCCGAAGGCGCGCGCCACCGCTTCTAGATTGGCGCGCAGGCTGTCGCGGTCCGACTTCTTCAGCCGCCAGGTGAGTTTCGTCCGGTTGAGGCCGAGCGCATCCTTCTCATCCGATAGCGTGATGCGGCTTGCCGGGTTCGGCTCCTGCTCGCTCGCGCAGCCGACACCGAGGCGCCAGCCGAACTCTTCGCCCGTTGCAGGCGTGGAGGTGGTGCTGCGCACGAGCTGCAATATTTTCGGGTGGAGATATTCGGCAGGGTCCGGCGTGTCGTCCTTTCCCGTTTCTGCGGTGACGGGGCGCGACGGCGCAAAGGTGAGCACCGTGCCGAGCCGCTTCGTGCGGCGCAGATAATCCTCGCTCATCATCAGGCAGCCGCGCATCACCACATTGCCGGTCGGCCGCTCGACGCGCGTATAGGTGCGGTACCAGCTTGCGACGAGATCGAGATCGGTGACGAGGAAGGTCGCGGGCGAGCCGACATGCGGATGCTCCATGAAGAAGCGGCCGACATTGCCCGTGCGGTTGCCGAGGCCGTTCTTCTCGACGCTGCTCGACAGCAGCAGCACGCGCGCATTCTCGATGCCGCCGCAGGCAAGCACGCAGACGCGCGGGCGGATCGTGTATTTCACGCCGGAAAGCGTTGCGATTTTCAGGTGGTCGACCTCCGCGCCGTTTTCCGTCGGCACGATCTCGGTCACGTTCGACTCGAGATAGCAGGTGACGTTCCGCGCCTGCTCGATGTCGGGCCGGTATTTCTTCCCGAAGCGGGTGGGCGGGCTATAGAGAAAGAAGCGCGTTTCCACCTCGTCGCCGGCCAGCGGCAGCGGCGCGCCGCCATCGGCCCATTCGGATGCATCGTCGAAGCCGGATGAGCGGATCTGGCAGACCTCGCGGGCGCGGTCGTAATAGGGGTCGAGATCGGTCCGCGTCATCGGCCAGCCGGAATAGGGCACCCAGTCGCGCTTTTCGAAGTCGATGGGCTCGAACGGCCTTGTCCAGCCGCCCCAGTGGTTCGTCGTGCCGCCGAAATAGCGCAGCCTGGAGCTCGTCAGCGGATAGTCGACGCCGCCCATCTCGCCTTCATAAAGGTCCTGCGTCGCGGCATCGAATTCGAAGCCGCCGCTTTCGATGAGCGCGACGGAAATGTCGGTCCCGGCAAGTTCGCGCGCGATCGAGATACCGGCGGCGCCCGCGCCTATTATGGCGAGGTCGGTCTCGATGATGGTTCCGTCTTCTACCTGGCGGCCGTCGATGAACATGGGGGCGGATATCTCCTCGCGGGCGGGCTTTATATTATGACGATCTTATTACCCGATTTCGGGCCGGAATTGCGGCGAATAACCG
Source organism: Alphaproteobacteria bacterium (assembly GCA_033838765.1). Lineage (GTDB taxonomy): Bacteria > Pseudomonadota > Alphaproteobacteria > Parvibaculales > Parvibaculaceae > Parvibaculum. The sequence continues at coordinate 789 of JAJLKS010000420.1, read as the reverse complement.
GCATTTCAGCGGCTGGCACCCTCCCGGCACCCTAATTATTCGCAAGGTTTTGGCGGGTTTCGAGGGCGTTTTCGGCTGGACCCGGCAGCGCGCTCCATGCGAGGTTTCTTGCCAACAGAACACCCCCCAGAGGCTGCCGCCGCCGGGCCGGAAAAGGCCCAAGCGACAAGACGGCGCTTGCCGAAGGCGGGACCCGTATCAAACAGGAGGACGGTCAATGAAGGACTATCTGAAATTCTATATCAACGGCCAGTGTGTGGACCCGGTCACGCCCAAGACGCTCGACGTCATCAACCCGGCCAATGAAGAGCCTTTCGCCCGCATCAGCATGGGCTCTTCGGCCGATGTCGACAAGGCGGTTGCGGCGGCGAAGGCTGCCTTCCCGAAATTCTCCACGACCTCGAAGAAGGAGCGCATCGAGCTCCTGCAGTCGATCATGGCGGTCTATCAGAAGCGTTATGCCGATATCGCTGCTGCCATCACCGAGGAAATGGGCGCGCCGAAGAACCTGTCGGAAAAGGCCCAGGCCGCGATGGGTATTGCCCATCTGAACACCAACCTCGAAATCCTGAAGAAATACGAGTTCGAGGAAGACAAGGGTACGACCCGCATCGTGCGCGAGCCGATCGGCGTCTGCGGTTTCATCACGCCGTGGAACTGGCCGGTGAACCAGATCGCCTGCAAGGTGGCGCCCGCGCTCGCCGTCGGCTGCACCATGGTGCTGACGCCCTCCGAAGACGCGCCGATCAACGGCTACATCTTCGCCGAAATCCTGCATGAAGCGGGCGT
>JAJLKS010000419.1:0-1479 GCA_033838765.1 Alphaproteobacteria bacterium | reverse complement strand
CTTGGCCTCCTTCATTCATGCCTGCCCGGCGAACGGGCTTCCCGGTTCGCCAAAGCGCTGGCGGAAACCAGCGTCGACGTCTCCGCGCTCCGTCCAGCCTTGTCTTGCCGCTTCACGCCCCGGGTCTCCAGATAGAGCGAGGTGATACGGTCGTTCATGAGTTCGACATTGAAGGTTTCCGAAAGGCATTTGCGCTGCCCCTCCGCCCGCCGGCGCATTGCATCCGCATCGCTGAACGCGGCAGCCATGGCAGCCGCCAGCTCGTCGACATTGCCCGGTGTCACCAGCTTGTCGGCGTAGCGGCCGAAAATTTCGGGAATGCCGCCTACACGTGTGGCGATCAGCGGCACTTTCGCAGCCACGGTCTCCAGCACGATATAGGGCATCGCCTCAGCGCGGGAAGGAACCACGACGCAGCGCGCTTGCCTGAAAGCCTCGCGGGCGGGCATCGCTCCCAGGAAGTCGACGCGATCGGCGAGGCCGAGCTCGCGTACCATCGCCTCATAGCGCGGACGATCTTCGCCTTCCCCGACGATACGGGCGCGTGCCATCATCCCGTAGGTGCTTTCCAGCCGCGCCAGCGCCTGGATGAACAGGTCGGGGCCCTTCAGGTCGCGCAGCATGCCGATGAACATGAAGTCGGAGGCATCCGCCTGAGGCAGCACTTCGGAGAATTCTTCCGGCGCGAGCCCATTGTAGACGACGCGGGCGGCGACCTTCGGCTGGGCGACCTTCGATTCGTAGGCCGAGTACTCGTAGTCGGAAACGAAGACGAGGCCATCGGTGAAGCGCTCCTGCAGCCGCTCCAGGGCAAAATAGATTCGCCCCTCGATTCGCTGTGGATCGTAGTGGAGGCTACCGCCATGCGGGCAGTAGATACGCGTGACCTTGCGCCCGCGGAGCCGCAGCAGCGTGCCGATGGACCGCGCGAACACGCCGCCCTTGGCTCCGTGGCCGTGCAGCACATCCGGCTTCAGGTCGCGCACGTGCCGAAAGAGGGAGAGCGCAGCGCCGATATCGGCGGGCGTCACATGGCGACGCATCGGGAACCGCGCGATGCCGAGGGCGAGCTGCGGAGCGAGGCGGGCAATGGCCTCTGCCTCGAACGCGCCGCCGGTGGAGGCGTCGCAGATTACGCCGACCTGATGCCCGGCACGGGTTTGGGCCAACGCCAGGTCCGAGATATGGCGGAAGATGCCGCCGATCGGGGCACGAACGATGTGAACGATGCGCAAGGGCGCGGCGGTCATCTGGAAACTCCCTGGCTCAACGCTTCGGCGCGCTTGGATTATCTTCCAGGTCACGCTCGAAGAACGGTAGCAGACAGGGATGAGTCGCTGGTTAATCCATGACCGAGGGAAAGCCGTGCGATGATTAGAAGAATCGCTCTCGCACATAGATCGTGTCGCCGGGGCGGACAGGATCGGTGATCGGCACTCGGCCGCTGATCACTTCGCCGTTGATCTGGCGCGTGATGTC
>JAJLKS010000418.1:0-2665 GCA_033838765.1 Alphaproteobacteria bacterium | reverse complement strand
GGTCGCTCTATCATTATTTCATGAATATTCCGGGCGGCTATCGCGGCGCGAGCACGCTGGCCGGCGTCAAGGGAATGTCTTTACGGGAGTTTCTGACGACGGACCATGAATGGGTCCGTTTCCATACGGATAATTTCGTTGCACGTCAGTTCTCGGGTCCGCTGAATGTGTTTCCGGCCGGTCCGGATGAGCGCGCGGAATTTGCGGAAAGAGCGATTGCCAATCTGTCGGCCATGAGCTATCGCGGATTCCACGACGACTACGAGCGCGCCTTCGCAGATATTGTCCGGGCGGCCGGTCTGCCCGTCCCGCCTGCGAGTCCTCGCATCAATGTCACCGCGGCCCATATTTCGTCGGCCGAGGGGCAGGCGCAGGCGCGCCAGTCATTCGATGAGGAGATGCGCGAACTTGCCCGCCCGCTCGTCGAGGGGGACCTCGCAATCTATGACTTCTTCAACAGGCAGCGGAACGGGTCCGCTTAGTCAGCGGCCAAGAATTTCCTTCAGCGCGCCACAGACGAGCCCGGTGGTCTCTGCGTCCATGTGATAGCCGGACGGCAGATTGACGCCATATGCCGCGATCTCGTTCCCTGCTGGTTCCTTTGGCATATGCGCCGAGGACTCAGGGCGATCTGCGAAGGCGGGCAGGCTCGACAGCGGCGAGAAGAAGGGCCGCGTGTCGATGTTCCGCTCCTTGAAGGCATCCATCAGGGCAAACTTGTCCATGCCGCAGCATGGATCGAGGATGACGGTCACCATCCAGTAGGAATTGACCGTTCCCTGAGGCTCCACATTCAGGGCGATTCCGGGAACGTCGCCGAGTGCGGTCTTGTACCAGCCGAAAATCTCACGCTTCCTTGCAATCAGCTCGTCGATGCGTTCGATCTGCGCCAGACCGAAAGCTGCCTGCAAGGCGCTCATCTTGTACTTGAAGCCGATTTCCGTGTTCAGGAACAGCTTGTCGCCCGGCGGACGGCCATGGTCGCGAAGCGTCATCACGCGGCGGTGCAAGTGGTCGTCATTGGTGACGAACATGCCGCCTTCGCCGGTCGTCAGCGTTTTCGAGCCGTGAAACGAAAAGACGCCAGTGTCGCCCAGCGCGCCGGCCTTGCGGCCGCCATATTCGGAGCCCAGTGCTTCTGCGGCATCTTCTATCAGCAGCAGGCTGTGCCGTTCGGCGATCCGCCGCAATTCCTGCCACTCGGCCATCGACCCATAGAGATCGACGCCGATGATGGCTTTCGTTCGAGGCGTCACGGCGGCCTCGACGGAGGCGGGATCGATACACCATGTGTCCTTCCGGATATCGGCGAAGACCGGCGTCGCGCCGGTATAGACGACAGGTGCGACCGATGCGATCCAGGTCACATCGGGCACGATGACTTCATCGCCAGGCCCGACGCCCGCTGCCGCCAGCGACAGATGAATGGCAGCCGTACAATGGGGGAGGGAGACGGCGTGCTTCACGCCGACATAGGCCGCAAACGTTTCCTCGAAGCGCCAGTTGAACTCGTAGTGATTGCCGAACCATGCGGTGCGAGCGGCTTCGCTGACATATTCGATTTCGCGTTCGGTGACCCAGGGGCCTGCGACGGGGATAGTGTCTTTTGCGTGGATCAATTTTTTCAGTCCAGGCCGATCGGAGAAAAGTCGATATTCGGATAGAAGCTGCGATAGCGCCGGATGATGTCCTTGTTTTCTTCCGACAGGGATGCGCCGCGTCCGGCCCGTCCCACATTCTTCCGGTCCTTTTCGGGGTTCGCGGCGTTCACTGCCTTTTCGATCGTGGCGCGGTCGAAACGGCGATGCGAGTTTCGAAGAATTTTCTCGATCGCCGCCGCCGTGTTCTGCGTCGCCTCTTCATAGGTCACCCAGGTCGCGTTCGGGCAATGCGTCCACGACACATAGAAATGGATGTACCAGGGAATGGCGAGGCGGACGATCGCACTTTCAAGTTCGTCGTCGGGCAGGGAAGGGTGCTCGGGCAGGAAATAGGCGACAGGGCTTTCGACGGCCTCGCGGCGAAGATGATCCCTTATGCTCAGCACACAGTCGAAAATGTTGTGAACCAGCACGACCGGTGTGATGCCGAAGGCTTCGATCGCCGCCGCCGTGTTCTCATTGTATTTGACATGCTGCTGGCAGGAGTAGTTGTAGCGGTATTTGCGCAGCGCCTTCGGGAAATTGATTTCCTTGTCGCTGCGGCCCGTGAAGGAGCCGATAAGCGAGACTTTCCGGAATCCGGGCAACCTGCTGACCGCATTTGACAGGAATGTCGAGCCGCTCTTTGGCATGCATGCGATCAGAACGCGGTCGCGCTTCACGAACTGATGATACGCGTAGTAAATCGCAATATCGCTGGCGCTGCGCATGGTCTGCGCCGCGACGATATTCATGATTCCGTTGGCCATGGGCCGGCCTGCTTTCAGGGTTTGAGCACCACCCGCCCCATGACCGTGCCATTGCGCAGATCATCGAGCGACTTGGACCCTTGGCCGAGCGGGCGCTCGCTGACGGGGATCGGATCGATCTTGCCCGCCTTCACAAGCTCCATCATCTCCTTCGTCTCGTCGAGAGAGCCGACATAGGACCCGCCGATGGAGATTGCGCGCATCGGGAAAAGGGGGATAGGCATGGAGAAGCCACCGCCGAACAGGCCGACCACG
>JAJLKS010000417.1:0-3436 GCA_033838765.1 Alphaproteobacteria bacterium | reverse complement strand
CCTCCGATGCCCATCAGCGCGGAGAGGACGCCGATGACGCTTGCTACGGAATATTGCGCGGGCATGCCGGGGAGCTTCGTGCCGAGGCGCCAGCTTTCCTTGCCGAAGGCGAGATTGAACGCGACGAGAAGCGCGATGGTGGCGAAGACGGCGGTGAGCGCATCGCCGCTCACATAAGCCGCGATGAGCGTGCCGCAGACGACGCCGACAAGGATGGGCAGCGCCCATGAGCGCAGCATGTCCCAGTCGACCGTGCCTTTTTTCGCGTGGGCGCGGACGGAGCGGATGGAGGTCAGCACGATGGTGCCGAGCGATGTGCCGACGGCGAGATGCATGCGCACCGCCTCGTCTATGCCGAGCAGCGTGAAGACATGATAAAGCACGGGCACGATGACGATGCCGCCGCCGACGCCGAGGAGGCCCGCGAGTACGCCTGCGACAAGGCCCGTGACGATGAGGCCCGCAGCGAAGGGCGCAAGCTCTATGAGCGACATGGATTCGATGGGCATGAAGGGGCGTTTCTCTATTGCGCGGCGGCGGACGCAGGAAGGGAGGAGACTTTCTGCATCGCTTCGCGGATGACTTCAACACCGGCGCCTGCGCGCGGTGCGTTTTCGGAGATGTGACGGCGGAAGGCGCGCGCACCGGGCTGGCCCTGGAAAAGACCGAGGATGTGGCGCGTCATGGCGTGGAGATGCGTGCCTTGCGCAAGCTCCCGCTCGACATAAGGCAGGAAGGCCTCCAGCACCTCATGGCGCGAGAGGGGCGCGGCCCGCTCGCCATAGAAGCGCGCATCGGCCTCCGCGAGCAGAGACGGGTTCTGATAGGCGGCACGGCCGAGCATGGCCCCATCGACACGGGCCATGTGATCGGCCGCCTCGTCGAGCGTCGCAATGCCGCCATTGACGATGATTTCCATCTGCGGCATCGCCTGCTTCAGGCGATAGACCAGCGGATAGTCGAGCGGGGGAATGTCGCGGTTCTCCTTCGGCGAGAGGCCTTCGAGCCAGGCCTTGCGCGCATGGACGATCAGCGTTTCGCAGCCGGCCTCGCGGACCGCGCGCGCCATGGCGGGCAGCGCTTCTTCGGGCTCCTGCTCGTCGACGCCGATGCGGCATTTCACGGTGACGGGCACGGACACGGCGCGGCGCATCGCCTCGATGCAGCGCGCGACGAGATCCGGCTCGCGCATGAGGCAGGCGCCGAAGCGGCCGGACTGCACGCGGTCCGAGGGACAGCCGACATTGAGGTTCACCTCGTCATAGCCGAAATCCGCCGCAATGCGCGCGGCTTCCGCAAGCTCCGCAGGCTCCGAGCCGCCAAGCTGCACGGCAACGGGGTGCTCCGCCGCGTCGAAGGCGAGCAGGCGCTGGCAGTCCCCATGCAGCACGGCGCCGGTCGTCACCATCTCCGTATAAAGGAGCGCTCGGCGCGAAATGAGGCGCAGGAAGAACCGGTCATGGCGGTCGGTCCAGTCCATCATAGGCGCGACGGAGATGGCGGCGCGATTTCCATTCACAGTTTCAGTCCAAAGCTGCGAACCGCCCGGCGTGGCCGGGCGGTTACGTTGGGTAGCAGGCGGGTTTTAGCCCGGAGGCACCTGAAAATGCAAAGTCGCCGCGGTACTCCTATTCGCCTGCCTTCTTCTGCGACTTCGCGGCGCGTTCGTCGGCGTGTTTCTGGATCATGGCGCCGGCGGCCTGCATTGCCTGACCCATGAAATTCGCGCCGTTCTCCGTTACCCATTCATAGGACGCCTGCCGGCTTTCGTTGGCGCGCTTGAACACGGGCGCGACATGCTCGGCCCAGAGGCGGTAGGAATTCACCGTCGCATCCCAGGGCGCCCAGTTATGCGCAAGCTGGAGGAAGGCGCCGAACTGACCCTGCTTCGCCTGCAGGCGCTTGATCTGTTCGATCGCATCGTCCGGCGTGCCGATCACCGCCTGGCCGCTTGCGATCATCGCATCGACCGGGTCCATGCCTTCGGGCAGCGGCGGCGCCAGCGGATTGAGATTGGCGAAATATTCGCGCCACTTGTGAAGCCCCCATTCGACATTCTTGCGCGCCTGTTCGCGGCTTTCGGCGATATGCACAGGGCCGACGAGACGCAGCTTGCCGCGGTCCATCACCTGCCCGTTCTCGGCAGCGATTTCGCAGGCGATCTGCCAGTTGGTCGAGAGCGCATCGAAACCATCGGCATTTGTGGCGGCGACGCAGAGCATGCCGAGGCCATACTTGCCGGCGGCGCGGCCGCCCGACGGGCTCACCGCGCTGGCGACACAGATTTCGGGATGCGGATGCGAATAGGGCGTCAGTTGCGCGCGGGCATTGACGAGATTGTACCAGTCGGTCTTTTCGGTCACGACCTCGCCCCTGAAAAGGCGCATGATGACGAGCAGTCCTTCGAGCATCCGGTCGCGCTGCGTCATCGGGTCGATGCCGAGCATCATCGCATCGGAGGGCAGCAGGCCAGGACCGACGCCGAACATGACGCGGCCGCGCGTCATGTGATCGAGCTGGATGATGCGGTTCGCCGTCATCAGCGGATTGTGATAGGGCAGCGAGACGACGCCGGTGCCGAGCTTGATGCGGCTGGTGCGCTCGGCGGCGGCGGCGATGAAGAGCTCGGGGCTCGAAATGATTTCGAAGCCGGCGGAGTGATGTTCGCCGATCCAGGCCTCTTCAGAGCCAAAGCGATCGAGGTGCTCGATCAGTTCGAGATCGCGCTGAAGCGCCTCTGTCGGGTCGCGGTCGGTCGGATGGAACGGCGCCATGAAGATGCCGTTCCGCATGGGCACGAAGCCCCGGTCATTCGCTGCAGTCATGTGGAGTTTCCCCCTCCTCGTCCTGTGGCCGCACAAGTGCGGCACATTGTTCAAAAGCGATGACGGATCATCGCGCCTGATGCGGAGAGAGTCGAGACTGCCTCCTAAAATCGGCCGGAAGGCCAGCCTGCCGTTGAGGCAATCGGAGCGATCCGAGGGGCGCTTTCCCTACCGTCCGGCCCGGGCAAATTCCTCGAAATCGGGATGGCGCATTTCCCACCAGTATTTGGCGGTGAAGCTCGACCAGTTGTTGGTCACGCGGCCATCGGCGGTCTTGTACCAGCTGGAGCAGCCGGCGGCCCAGACGGTCTTCTGCATGTCCTGCTGAAGGTCGTGGTTGAAGGCTTCCATCGCAGCGGGCTTCACATCGAGATAGCGCAGGCGTTCCTTTGCGATCGTTTCGATGCATTGGGCAATGTAGTTCACCTGGCACTCAAGCATGAAGATGATCGAGTTGTGCCCGAGATTGGTGTTTGGGCCATAAAGCATGAAGAAGTTGGGGAAGCCAGCAACGGCGACGCCGCGATGCGCTTCTGCGCCGCGCGCCCAGACGGCATTGAGATCGGCATTGCCGCGGCCCGTTATCTTCATCGGTGCGAGGAAGTCGGTGG
>JAJLKS010000416.1:0-2908 GCA_033838765.1 Alphaproteobacteria bacterium | reverse complement strand
GGCGGCACGCTGCAGATCGGCAATGGCGGAACGGCGGGTTCCGTCGCTGGAGATATCGCCAATGACGGTACGCTGATCATCGACCGATCCGACGCCTACACCTATGCAGGAGACCTGTCCGGCGCGGGCGATATCCGCCTGCTTGGTGCGGGTGCGACGAGGCTGACCGGTTACAATTCCGGTTTCACAGGCTCATTCTTCGTCGAGGCAGGCATGCTGATCGTCGATGACATCATCGGCGGTACGCTGAACGTCACCGGTGCCCGGCTTGGCGGTGGTGGAAATCTCGAAAACCTGACGATCGGCAATGGCGGCGTTCTCGCGCCGGGCAATTCGGTGGGCGCCATGATCGCCTATGGCGATGCCGCGTTCGGCGACGGTGCCCTGTTTGAAGTCGAGGTGAATGACGGCACAAGCCTCGCCTTTGTCGACCGGCCCGGCGTCAACAATGACTTTCTGGATGTGCGGGGCAGCCTGACCATCGATAGCGGTGCGGCGGTTCATGTCACGCCCGAGAATGGCACCGACGATGGCAGCACCTATACGCCCGGCCTCATCTACACGATCCTCACGGCGAGCGGCGGCGTCACGGGTGCGTTCGGCAACGTGACGACGGACTTTGCGTTCCTCGCGCCCGAACTCACCTATGGACCCAACGATGTCTTCCTCGAACTCGTACACAACAATGCCGACTTCTCCGAGGTGGCGGTGACGCCGAACCAGCAGGGCGTCTCGAACACGGTCCAGCAATTTGGCCCCGGCCATCCGCTCTATGACGAGATCATCATGATGACGGATGAGGAAGCGCGCGCTGCCTATGACGCGCTGTCGGGCGAGAGCCATTCGAGCGCTTCCACGACGCAGTTCATGACGGCGGCGGAGATCCGCCAGCAGTTGCTCAACCGTATTTCCGCGCTGTTCGGCTCGGGCGGCGGCGGGCTTGCCGGCCTTGCCGGTGCGCCGGCAGCGGGCGAAGCCGCGCCGGGCACGGCCTCGATCTGGGGCCAGCTCTTCGGAGGCTGGGGCGAAAGCGATGCGCATGCCGCCGCTGCCGCCGTCGACCGCCGCATCCACGGTTTCATCGGCGGCGCCGACCGCGAAATCGCGCCGGGCATCAGCGCCGGTCTTGCGCTCGGTTACAGCCGAACGAGCTACAGCGTCGCGGCACGCGCCTCGTCCGGCGACAGCGACAACTTCCACATTGCCGGATATGCAGGCACCGAACTCGGCGATGTCGATCTCCGGGGCATCCTGTCCTATGGCTATGGCCGCTCCGACACGCAGCGCACCGCCGTTGTGGGTGGCGTCGTCAACAATCTCTCGGCGAGCTATGGCACGCACACATTCCAGGCCGCCGTCGAAGCCGCCGTCGGCTTCGATGCGGGGCCCGTCACGCTGACGCCTTTCGCCGGCCTGGCGGGCGTCCATGTGGAAACGGAAAGCTTCACCGAAACGGGTGGCCCCGCCGCGCTCAGCTTTGCATCCTCGGGCAATACGACTGGTATCTCCACGCTCGGTCTGCGCGTCGGCCGCGAAGCGGGGCAGGTGGCGCTTACCGGCGCTGCCGCCTGGCGCCATGCCTTCGGCGATGTCGAGCCCGCCTCGCGCGCGGCCTTCGCATCGGCGCCCGCATCCACTTTCGCGGTGCGCGGCGCGCCCGTGTCCGAAGATGCGCTGGTACTCGATGCCGGGGTCACGGCACGGCTCGACACATCGACGACGCTCACCATCGGCTATTCCGGCGAATATGCCTCGGGTGCCCGCGACCACGGGCTCCGCGCGGAATTGCGGATCGAGTTCTGAGGTTCGGGCGAGCCACACCGCCATCGCAGAGAGGTCAGCCAGCGGCGCGCAGCCGCGGCTTGCCCTCTGCGTCGTCGGCGGTTTCCATCGCCGTCCATTCCAGATTGCCCCTGTAGCGCCATGCCATGCGGCCGTCCTCGTCGAGCGCGAAAAGGTGCAGCCAGCCATTGTCGAACAGGGCACGCACATTGGGATGCCGTCCAAGTATGTCCGACATGGCTTCGCGCGGCGCCTCGATGCATACGGAAAGGCGGAGCGGCTCATGCATGAATGTCTCGCCATCATGGACCGACTGCCAGGGCAGACCCGCGCGCAGAAGCCCGCCATTGCCTTCGACGACGCCGATGCCGCCCGTTGCATTGTGCAGCAGCTTGTTTCCGCCGCCGAACACATCGGGGGCCACCGTCGAGCCGTAATATTGCAGGCTGATCCAGCTTGCCACGACCACGGGCGCGGTGAGGATCAGTTCAAGAACGCCGAAGTTCCTGTCCTGCTTCCATTCGTAGTCATGCAGGAAGGCCCGTCCCGCAAGGCTTTTCCCTGCGGTCCGCCTGCGCGGCGCGGCGATGAATGCCTTGCAGCCCGCGAGTGCCCATTCGGGTCTCGTTTCGGACCAGTCGCGGCTCCGTGCCGGGATCGCCTTGCCGCTGTTCGCGCGCGGCAAGCGGAGCGCACGTTCGTTCCTTGCCATCTGACCGGCGGATGCGAGCCATGACCGCGCCGATGCGATGGCGGCCTCATGCGAGGGTGAGGGATTGTCGTCCGTGTAGAGAGTGAAATCGTCGGTCGTCGTGTCGTGAAGTGCCGCGAGAAAGAGCGTGTCGGCAGGCACGTCGATGCCGCGTGCGGCAAGCTCCTGTCTAACATCGGCATCGTTCAGAAGCGATGCGAGAAGCCGTGCGTTGACCTCGCCCGAATAGCCGCCGCAGGCCCCGCAATGGAGTGCACTGGCATGCGGGTTGTTGACGACACTGGCGCCGTGACCGGCCAGCACGATGAGCCGGGCGTAGTTCTCGGTCAGGAACATCGCCCGCAACACCATCTCCGCTCCGGCCAGCTTTGTCTCCAGGGACAGCGCCGGGTCGGGCCGCGGCGCCGGATCGTT
>JAJLKS010000415.1:0-2865 GCA_033838765.1 Alphaproteobacteria bacterium | reverse complement strand
TTTTACCTGTCGCCCTTGCAACTGTCCAGAATCGGCCTCCGCGCCAGGGGACATCGAAAACCGGATTTTCGCGGTCTCTCCCGGCGCTCTTGCCCGCTCCGCAAAAAGAGAACGGCGCCGGAGGGTACCCGGCGCCGCCTGTGCCCGGCCGGACGGCCGGAGCTAGAGAAACTTGTTCCGCGTCATCGGGCGCGTTGCCAGGCGGGTTGTCAGGCGCTTGCCTCCATATCGCCATCCTCGACCTCGTCGGGGCTCACCTCATCGAGAATTTTCTCGGCAATGAGGCCGGCATTCTGGCGGATCGCCGTCTCGATCTCGTTCGCCATGTCCGGATTTTCGCGCAGGAACTGCTTGGCGTTCTCACGCCCCTGCCCGATCCGCTGGCTGTTGTAGGAGAACCAGGAGCCGGATTTCTCGACGATGCCGGCCTTGACGCCGAGATCGACGAGCTCGCCCATCTTGGAAATGCCCTCGCCATACATGATGTCGAATTCGACCTGCTTGAAGGGCGGCGCCACCTTGTTCTTCACGACCTTGACGCGGGTCTGGTTGCCGACCACCTCGTCGCGCTCCTTGATCGAGCCGATGCGGCGGATATCGAGGCGGACGGAGGCATAGAATTTCAGCGCATTGCCGCCCGTCGTCGTTTCCGGGCTGCCGAACATGACGCCGATCTTCATGCGGATCTGGTTGATGAAGATCACCATGGTGTTCGACTTGGAAATCGAGGCGGTGAGCTTGCGGAGCGCCTGGCTCATCAGGCGGGCCTGGAGGCCCGGCAGACTATCGCCCATTTCGCCTTCGAGTTCGGCCTTGGGCGTCAGCGCCGCGACCGAGTCGATGACCAGAATGTCCACGGCGCCGGAGCGCACCAGCGTGTCCGCGATCTCGAGCGCCTGCTCGCCCGTATCGGGCTGCGAAATCAGCAGTTCATCGAGCTGCACGCCGAGCTTGCGGGCATAGACGGGGTCGAGCGCATGTTCCGCGTCGACAAAGCCGCAAATGCCGCCCTTCTTCTGGGCTTCGGCAATGGTCTGGAGCGCGAGCGTCGTCTTGCCCGAGGATTCCGGCCCGTAAATCTCGATCACGCGGCCGCGCGGCAGCCCGCCAATGCCGAGCGCAATGTCGAGGCCGAGCGAGCCCGTGGAAACGGCTTCGATTTCCACCACCTGCTCGTTCTTGCCGAGCCGCATGATGGAGCCCTTGCCGAAGGACCGCTCGATCTGGCTCAAGGCGGCGTCCAGCGCCTTCTTCTTGTCTGAATCGTCTTTCACGAGGCTCACTACATTCTTGGACATGCCGTTTTCCCCTTTAACCATCGCCCGCCGAGTCGCGCAATGCGCGTGTGATGGCCATGAGAGTACCTGTTTTGTTCTCATTGGCAATCGAAATTTTAAGTCTTTGATCTTATTAATTTAATTAGATCATGTTCGCGCGACGTTCACGCGATCACAGCCCCTGCAGGCCCGCCAGAAGCTCGCTCAGGCAATCAGCCTCGCTCCGGCCCGCCGTGTCGATCCGCTGGCAGCCTTCGCCGAAGGGCCGGTAGTCCCGCGCCTCCACTTCGGCCCATGTCGGTGGCACATGCCCCTCCATGTCGGCCCGCCGCACCTCGACGCGGGCGCGGTGCTCCGCCCGGTCCGAACAGATGATTTCGATATCGCTGAAAGGCGCTCCTGCCCGCTGCGCCGCCCCGCGCCATGCTTCTCTGGTCACAGGCAACGGATTGACCGAATCTGCGATCACCAGATGCCCGAGCCTGAGATTGTCTTCGGCAAGCGCGATGCCTGCCGCATAGCCGGCATCGGCTGCATCGTCGACGCCGAGAGACGAGCGCATCAAGGCCTGCTCGATCGTGTCGATGCGGATATGCACGGCGCCCAGTTCACGCGCGAGCGCCCTCGCAAGCGTGGTCTTGCCGCTGCCGGGCAGCCCCGACAGGATGATGAGGAAAGGCCCCCGCCCCGCCCTCACTTCTTCCCCATCACGTCCTTCACGGCGGCGGCGAGCTGCTTCAGGGAGAAGGGTTTCGGCAGGAAGTGGAATTCCTGATCGGGGTCGAGGTTCTTCGCGAAGGCGTCTTCGGCATAGCCCGAAACGAAGATGATCGGCACGCCGGGCAGGATCGTCTTCAGCTCCCGCGCCATGGTCGGCCCGTCCATATTGGGCATCACGACGTCCGAGACGATGAGATCGATCCGGCCGTCATGTTCCTTCACCACCTCGAGCGCCACCTCGCCGCTTTCGGCCTGCAGCACCTCATAGCCGCGCGTGCCGAGCGCGCGGGCGGCAAAGGTGCGGACCGCGTCCTCGTCCTCGACGAGCAGGATCGTGCCCTTGCCGGTGAGGTCGGCCGTCTCTGCGGGCGCCGCGGCGGCGGCAGCGGCGGCTTCGGCCTCCGCCGCCTTTTCGGCCGCCGTTTCCACATAGCGCGGCAGATAGATGCGGAAGCTCGTGCCTTTCCCCACCGTCGAATAGGGGAAGATGAAGCCACCCGTCTGCTTGATGATGCCATAGACGGTGGAAAGCCCGAGCCCCGTACCCTTGGAAGGGTCCTTCGTCGTGTAGAAGGGTTCGAAAATCTTGCCGAGATTTTCCTTTGCAATGCCGGTGCCCGTGTCCGACACCTCGATCAGCACATATTCGGCATGAGGCATCAGCGGATGGTCGAGCGCGCGGCTGTCCGCCTCCGACACATTGGCCGTGCGGATGGTGAGCCGCCCGCCATCCGGCATCGCGTCGCGCGCATTGACCGCGAGATTGATGATGACCTGTTCGAGCTGGTTCTGGTCGACCTTCACAAGCCCCAGGTCGCGCCCGTGCACGATCTTCAGCTCGACCTTCTCGGTCAGCAGCCGCGCCAGC
>JAJLKS010000414.1:0-1263 GCA_033838765.1 Alphaproteobacteria bacterium | reverse complement strand
GACCTCGGCGTCGGCGCGATGACCGACGCGCGCTGGCAGCGCTTCTATGACGAGATGGTGGAAGCGGGCGTCTATGATGCGAGCCTCAACCTTCACAGCGCCTATACGCTGGAATTCGTCAATCGCGGCGCGGGCCTCGAGCTGAAGAAGGAACTCACGGGCGAATGAGCGGCGGCCGGGCGGCAGCAACGCCCTCTCTCATTGAACTCAACGGCATCGGCAAGACCTATGCGAATGGCACGGTTGCGCTGACGGATGTGGATGCGCGAATCCGCGAGGGCGGGTTCGTGTCGCTTGTCGGGCCTTCGGGCTGCGGCAAGAGCACGCTGCTGCGGATCATTGCGGGGCTGATCGCAGAGGACCACGGCAAGCTCGGCTGGCCTGCGACCGGCGCGCGGCCCGCCGATATCGGTTTCGTCTTTCAGGATGCGACGCTGATGCCCTGGGCAAGCGTGGCGGACAATGTCTATCTGCCGCTGAAGCTGAAAGGCGTGGGCCGGGCCGAAGCGGGACCGCGCATTGCGGAGGCGCTTTCACGCGTCGGGCTTTCAGATTTCGCTGCCGCCTTCCCGCGCGAACTGTCCGGCGGCATGAAGATGCGCGTCTCGATCGCGCGGGCGCTGGTGACGGAGCCACCGGTGCTGCTGATGGACGAGCCCTTTGCGGCGCTCGACGAATTCACGCGGGAAAAGCTCGACGGCGATCTGCTGGCGCTGTGGCAGACGCAGGGCTTCACCACGATTTTCGTGACGCACAGCATTTACGAGTCCGTTTTCCTGTCGGAGCGCGTACTGGTGATGGGCGCGCGGCCGGGGCGCATTCTCGCCGAAATCGAGATCGACGAACCTTATCCGCGCGGGCGCGATTTCCGGGAATCCGCGCGCTATGTGGAAATCTGCGCGCGGGTGAGTGCGGCGCTGCGCGAGGGGGCTGCGACATGACGCGCGACGACACGCTTTCCGCGCGGGCGATGCGCATTTTCGTGCCGGTGGCGGCGGGCATCATCTTCCTGCTTCTCTGGGAAGCCTTCGTGACGATCCGCGAGATACCGCGCTTCGTCTTGCCGGCGCCTTCGGCGATCTTCGACAGCCTCGTCGAGAATTTCGGCTCGCTGATGGGCTCGCTCTGGGTGACGCTGCGCGTGACCATCGCGGCCTTCCTGCTTGCCATTGTCGGCGGCGTGGGGCTCGCGATCCTCTTTTCGCAGAGCCGGCATGTTGAGATGGCGCTTTTTCCCTATGCCATCGTGCTGCAGGTGACGCC
>JAJLKS010000413.1:0-3781 GCA_033838765.1 Alphaproteobacteria bacterium | reverse complement strand
CTCGAAAGCGGCTGCCGTCTCGTCGATGCCGGCACCAACGAGATCGATACGGCGTTCGGGCGGCACGACGTCCAGAACAGGCTGACAGAGTTCCTGCTCGCCCGGGCCGCCGGTAACGAGAAGATGCGCACCTTCAAGCGGTGCCCCCGGCGCGAGCAGGCGGCCTGCAAGTTCGGCGAAGCGCTCGACCGGCCACATTTTCCAGCGCCATGCCGCCGTGGGGCCAATGGCCAGAACGCGCATGCCATCCGGGATGATTTCACGGGCGCGGCGGCGGGCATCTTCGCCCGGCCAGACGCGCGGGTCCGGTGGCGGGGACATGCCGACCACGCCGGCATTGTGTTCGACACGGTGAAGCTCAGGGTCCGGCCGCAGAATATGGCGTTTGCGGGTGAGTGTGACCCAGGCGGTCAGCGAGCCGCGCAGGTCCACCACGGCGGTAAAGCGGCGGAAGGCAACCGCTTTCAGCAGTTTCACCCAGTGGCCGCCGCGCTTTGCCTTCGGCATTTCGATGATGCGCGTCACGCCCGGCGCATGAATGAAGACGGGCTTTGCGAGCGGGCCGCAGGCGACCCAGAACTCCGCGCCGGGATAACGCTCCATCAGCCCGGCGAGAATGCCGGTCGAGAGCACGGCATCGCCGATTCGATTTGAAGCGATGAAAAGAATGCGCATTCGGATTCCGGGGCAGCGGGCGGGGTCGCAATGGAACGGCGGGAGACGTTCAGGCTCTCAGCCCGGTTTATAGGTGCAGCGGCCAACAAAGCCAAGTTTGCGCCGGAAGCGCTTGGCGGCTTGCGGATCGGCCGGGCGAGGCCTAAATCTTGGTGTCCAACAAGGCGGGAACGAGATGACTGGGGCAATGGCCTCGAGGCTTTCGGGGCGCGGCATAGTGCGGATCGGCGGGCCGGAGGCGCGAAGCTTCCTGCAGGGGCTCGTGACCAACAATGTGGATCAGGCCGACGGGGCGCAGCTCGTCTATGCCGCATTGCTGACCCCGCAGGGCAAATTCCTCTTCGACTTCTTCATGGCGGGCGACCCGGCGGACCCGGAGGCGGTGCTGCTCGACTGCGATGGCGCGCGCGCGGGCGATCTCGTCAAACGCCTCTCCATGTACAAGCTCCGGGCGAAAGTGGAGATCGAGGACAGAAGCGGCGATTTCGCCGTCATCGCCTACTGGAACGAGGATGGAAGCCCGATGGCGGGAGGACCGGGCCTGCCCGACCCGCGCCATCCGCAAATGGGCCGCCGGGCGATCGTGCCGGAAAAGGCCGCGGACACCGCGATGCTGCCCGAGGAAGCGTGGCACAGGCACAGGATTTCGCTCGGGATCGGCGAGGCGGCGGAAGATTTTGAACCGGATCGGACCTTTCCGCTCGAGGTGAATTTCGCAGAACTTAACGGTATCGATTTTCACAAGGGCTGCTTCGTCGGACAGGAAGTGACATCGCGCACGAAGCGGCGCGGCAGTGTGCGCAAGCGGCTGCTTCCCGTCCATGTGGAAGGCGACATGCCGGAGCCCGGCACGCCGGTAAAGGGCGGTGTGCGCGAAGTCGGCACGATCCATTCGACGGATGCGCGGTCGGCACGCGCGCTGGCGCTGCTCCGTCTCGATCTGATCGGCGGTGCCGTGCTGGAAGCAGGTCAGGCCGAAATCCGGCCCGAGATTCCCGGCTGGCTTGAGGCAAGCATCGAGAGCGGACGGAGCGAAGAGAGCGGCGGCGATGGCGACTGAAAGCAAACGCTGCCCATGGCCGGGTGAAGACCCGCTTTATATCGCCTATCACGACGAGGAATGGGGCGTACCGGAATATGACGACCGGGCGCTGTTCGAGAAGCTGATCCTCGACGGATTTCAGGCGGGGCTTTCCTGGATCACCATTCTCAGGAAGCGCGAGTCCTTCCGCGAGGCATTCGACGGCTTCGAGCCCGAGACGATTGCGCGGTACAAGTCCGCGAAGGTCGAGAAACTTCTCCAGAACCCGGGCATCATCCGCCATCGCGGCAAGATCGAAGCGACGATCGGCAATGCGAAGGCCTACCTCGCGATGATGGACAAGGGCGAAGGCTTCGCGGATTTTCTGTGGAACTTCACCGATGGTGTGCCGGTCCGGAACAAATGGACCGGTATCAAACAGGTTCCCGCCGAGACGCCGATGAGCGTTGCGATGTCGAAGGAACTGAAGAAGCGCGGCTTCAAATTCTGCGGACCGACCATCGTCTATGCCTTCGCGCAGGCAGTCGGCATCGTCAACGATCATCTTGTGACGTGCCCGCGCCACAAGACTTGCTCCGCAATGGCGCGAATTCCAAACCAATAATTAAGCGGCGTTATGCGCTGCTATGCAGGCGCAATCAATGTTCCGCCACATTGTCGGCACATGCGAGCCATGTTGCGCGCGTAGCTTCACGTCCGTTCCAGTCAGCGGAGGGGAAATCAGAAATGTTCAAGCGCCCCAAGGGTGTTTCCGACATCGTATCGCCACCTGCGCCGTCATCCGCGCGCAGTGAAAGCGATGCGCCGCCGGCGGCGCCCGAAGACTCGCGGCCCGCGGACGCCCGCAACACCGAAACCGAAATCGCGGGTACGCGCGCCATCACTCCATCCTATCAAGCAAGGAAGACGCCCGTGCGAACTCTCCAGCCGTCGCCAATCAACACATCGTCAAGCGCCGCGCCTGCCGCCAATCTGCATGTCGGGCGCGGGCTGAAGCTCGAAGGCAAGATTCAGTCCTGCGACTCCCTCGTTATCGAAGGCGATGTGCAGGCGACAATCGAAAGCGGTACGCTGACGATTACGGAAAGCGGCGAGGTGCGCGGCGATGCGACGGTCGAGGAAGCCGAAGTGAACGGCAAGTTCGACGGCACCCTGACCGTGAAGAAGTGCCTAACGATCAATTCTTCCGGCCGCGTCACCGGCAAGGTTCGCTATGGCGAACTGAAGGTCGAGCAAGGCGGCCAGGTGAGCGGCGAAATCAGCGCTGCCGAGCAGGACGGAAAGACCGAAATGCCACGCCTTGCCGCAAGCGCCGGCCGGGATGAGAAGAAGACCGGCGATGAGCAGCCTGGCGGCCAGACCCGCTCGGCTTCGCTGGTCTGATAGCGCGTTACGGCACCAGCCATTCGGCGTGCTCGCCATCCGCCCTGTAGCGGATGCGGGCGCGGCGATGGCCTGCGCGGGACAGAACGACGATATCCGCCCCGGAGATGACGATCTCGACATAGGCGAAGTTCACGCGGCCCTCCTCCATGCGTTCGAGCGAGGGGATGATACCCGCCACATCCGCCGGCAGGCCGGAGACCGGCTCCAGCGAGGGCGTGCCCGGCGGCGCGGTTACGAGATAGGCACGGCGCGACGGAGGCGCAGCGCTGGCCCAGGCTGCCTCATCGCCCGGCCTGACCTCGGCCCTGCCCGACAGGCGAAGCTGAATGTCGCATGCCGGATCGTAGAACAGCAGTTCCGCGAAGGGATTCGACTCAAGGTCGGCAACCTTGCGCGATCGGGCGTCCGTGAAGATGCCGAGCTTTCGGGCGGCAAGGTCCGCGGAGCGCAAAATCACCGTCCGAACCGCCGGGGCGCCGGTCGTGCCAACCGTTGCAAATGCCGGTTTACGCAAGGGCGAGCTAGGATTTTCAAGCCCGTGGCGCAACATGGCGGCGGCCAGAACGGCCATGTCGCCGAGCGTCAGCGCCCGCAGATCCGCGTCCTCCAGCGGCGCTCCCGGAAGTACAAGGGCTGGTCCATCCTTCTCGTTCATGACGCCTCACTCTCAAGCTGCCT
>JAJLKS010000412.1:0-2658 GCA_033838765.1 Alphaproteobacteria bacterium | reverse complement strand
AGGCCGAGCTGATGGGCGACGGCGCCGCCGAGAATGAAACCGCGCGCCTCGATGCCCGCCACCGCATCGTAGGTGCCCTTGCCATGCAGCGCCACCAGCGCATCGACCGCGCCGCGAAAGCCCTGCGGATCGGAGAGCAGCGTGGTGATGTCGCGGAACTGGATGCCCGCTTTCGGGTAGTCCGG
The DNA here is from genome assembly GCA_033838765.1 of Alphaproteobacteria bacterium. Classification (GTDB taxonomy): domain Bacteria; phylum Pseudomonadota; class Alphaproteobacteria; order Parvibaculales; family Parvibaculaceae; genus Parvibaculum. Next base: position 2,473 of record JAJLKS010000412.1, on the reverse strand, counting down.
GATCGTGCGGATGAAGGTCTTGATGTTCATGGGCTTTGCTCCGGCGATCAGGCGTGAAGCACGCGGCCGGCGACGGCGTCGAGTTTCTTCACGAGCTCGGGGTCGCGCTTTGCAGGCGCGGTGATGAGGGCGGTGTCGAGCACGCGGTCGTGCCCTTCGGGTGATGGCGTGCGCTCGGGACCGAAACTCCCGGCGACGGAGCGGATCAGCGCGCGGGCGTGGCCTGCATTTTCCTCCAGCACGCGGACGACATCGGCGACTTCGACATGGGCGTGATCGGGGTGCCAGCAATCGTAATCGGTGACCATGGCGACGGTCGCGTAGCAGATCTCGGCTTCGCGGGCGAGCTTCGCTTCCGGCATGTTTGTCATGCCGATGACGGAGCAGCCCCAGGAGCGGTAGAGATTGCTTTCGGCGAGCGTCGAGAATTGCGGGCCTTCCATGACGAGATAGGTGCCGCCGCGCTGGTGGCGGATGTTGTTCTTCACGCAGGCGGCCTCGATGTGATCGCCGAGGCGGGCACAGACGGGATGCGCCATCGAGACATGGGCGACGAAGCCTTCGCCGAAGAAGCTCTTTTCGCGGGCGAAGCTGCGGTCGATGAACTGGTCGACGATGACGAAGGTGCCGGGGGGCAGCTCTTCCTTGAGCGAGCCGACGGCGGAGACGGAGATGATGTCGGTGACGCCTGCGCGCTTCATCGCGTCGATATTGGCGCGGTAGTTGATGCTGGAGGGCGAATGGGGATGGCCGCGGCCATGGCGCGGCAGGAAGACCATGTCGACGCTGCGGCCGTCGCCGAGCGGCAGCTCGCCGAAATGCAGCGCGTCGGAGGCCTCGCCCCAGGGGCTTGCCACATGCTCCCAGCGATCGTTCCGGAGGCCCGGAAACTCGTAGACGCAGCTGCCGCCGATGACACCGAGAACGGTCTTTGCCACTGGTTGTCTCCTCACGAACTGCAATGCCGGTCCGGTATAACAAAACAGGACGACGGCGCCATGAAAAAGGGCTCCCGAAGGAGCCCTTTTCCTCAACCCGTATCGCGGCTCGCGATCAGTGGGCGTCGGCCCAGACCTTGCGCATGGCGAAGTAGAGGATGCCGGTGAGCGCGATCAGATAGATCAGAACCTGGAAGCCGATGCGGTGACGCTGCTCGAGCTTCGGTTCGGCGGTCCACATCATGAAGTGGGTGACGTCCTTCGCCATCTGCTCGACGGTATTGGGCGTGCCATCCTCATACTCGACCTGACCGTCCGACAGCGGATTCGGCATGGCGATCAGGTGCCCCGGGAAGTACTTGTTGTAGGAACCGGTGGTGACCTGAAAGCCTTCCGGCGCCTCTTCGTAGCCGACGAGGATCGAATAGACGTAGTCCGGGCCGCCCTTGCGTGCCTTGTTCAGGAGCGAAAGGTCCGGCGCGACCGCGCCCATGGCGGCGGCTGCCGCTTCCGGGTTCGGATAGGGCGAGGGGAAGCGGTCCTTCTGCTCGCCCGGACGCTCGTACATTTCGCCTTCCGAATTCGGGCCGTCGATGACGGTGATCTCGGCGGCGAGCGCCTTGACCTGGCCTTCGGTGAACTCGGGCCCGCCCGGCTCCATCAGGTTGCGGTAGCGGACATATTCCATCGCGTGGCAGACCGCGCAGACTTCCTTGTAGACCTTGTAGCCGCGGCGCAGCGCATCGCGGTCATAGGTGCCGAAGAGGCCTTCGAAGGACCACTGCATGTCGATCGGCTTTTCGGCCGCAGCCGCCGCACGAGCAGGCTCGGCGGAGAAAAGCGAGAGGCCGACCGCAGCGACAGCGGCGAGCGACATGGCACGGAAGAAGGTGTTCATTGTCTTTTTCACTTTCTTCTACCCCCTCAGCTCGCGGACTTTTCCGCCGCCGGCAGCACCGACGCGGCGATGCTTTCAGGCAGGGGTTCCGGTTTCTCGATCAGCCCCAGAACGGGGAAGACCACAAGGAAATGCAGGAAGTAGTAGGCCGTCAGCACCTGCGAGAGATGGGTGACGGTGAAGCCGCCATCGCCCACATGGATCAGGATGTCGTCCGGCATGGCGCCGCCGCAATAGCCGAGGCCGAGGCAGACGAGCACGAAGATCCAGAAGAACTGGCGATAGAGCGGACGGAACCGCGCCGAGCGCACCTTCGACGTGTCGAGCCAGGGCAGCACGAAGAGGATGGCGATGGCGCCGAACATGGCGATGACGCCGCCGAGCTTCGAGTCGATCGGGCCGATATCGAAGGTGACGGCACGCAGGATCGCGTAGAACGGCAGGAGATACCATTCGGGCACGATATGCGCCGGCGTCGAGAGCGGGTTCGCCTCGATATAGTTGTCCGGTTCGCCGAGCGCGTTCGGATTGAAGAACACGAAATAGGCGAAGAGGATCATGAAGATTGCGAGGCCGAAGGCATCCTTCATCGTCGCGTAGGGCGTGAAGGGAACCGTGTCCTTCTTCGGGTCCTTGA
>JAJLKS010000411.1:0-3636 GCA_033838765.1 Alphaproteobacteria bacterium | reverse complement strand
CCTGTTCGACTTCCCGCGCGAGGTTCGCCTCAATCTCGAGATCGCTGCGGGGGCCGAGATCGAGGGTGACAATTTCGGCGGCGCGTTCGCGCATGCCTGTCGACAGATAATCCCGCGCGATGACGAGGTCTTGTCCGCGCTCGTCCTTGCCGCGGAGCATGATGTGGGTATGGGGATGGCCGGTTTTGTAGTGATCGACCGCGACCCAATCGAGATGCGTCCCCAAATCCTCCTCCATGCGGGCCATGAAGCGCCGCGTGAAACCCTTCAGTTCCTCATATTGCGCTGCGTCCTCGACCGAAACGATAAAGCGGAACTGGTGCCGGTCGCCGTCGCAGCGTTTCAGAAACGCCTCGCCGTCCGCCCGGTCGTGCTCGACGTCGTAAAGCTCGCCCGGCAGCCCCTCGCGCGTCACGCCGTCGCGCTGGATATAGCGGAGATGGAGACGCGCCGCTTTCTGACCCTGCCCCTTCAGCTTCACGATGCGGGATTTGACGACCACGCGCCGCGCGCGAAAGGCAGCATGGGTTCCGCGCGATGCGAGGACACGACCGATGCCGGCGCCGCGGCCGATGCGATTGCCCTGGAACCCCGCCCCCGGCGACGTTCCACCGAAGCGGCGACCGCCCGCCAGCGCCGCCGATTTCAGCACCCGCTGCTGGTAGCGGCGTTCGGCCTTTCCGTCGCGCGCTCCGATCCGGCCGAGACGTGGTTCGAATTTGTCGTCCTGCATCGTCTCCTCTCCGCGATCGCCACCTATCATCAAAAAATGATCGGCTTTTGCTGGCGGACAAGACGGCGCCATGAAGATCGAAGAGACACAGGGACTTGGCGCGACAATGGCGCCACGCCTTCGGCGCATGGCGCCGTCAAAAGAGATGTGCAGACAGGAACATAAGCCCCTCATGGCGCCGTTCTTTTATCTTGCCCTCCCGCGATATCGAGTTCACCCCACGCTCACCTGCGTCGATGCCCTTTCTCCTGGGACTGACTAACGGGAGATGCTGAAGAGCTGCACGAAGAGATCGCCACCACCGGCAGCGAAGTCACCGCGCGATTTGCCGTCAGAACCGGCAAAGAGATACCGCTTTCGACGCTGAACCGTATCGTTCGTCGAAGCAACTTCGGGGCGCGTTTCATGCCCGTCGAGCGGGAAGAAAAGCGATTTTCCGGAGGCGAAAGACACGCGTGCGGTTGCCAATGAGACGACTGCTTTGTCGTCTGTGGGGACGATTTCAACACGCGGGAGAACCACCGCGAGATAGGCGTGGGTCTCTTCGGGAAGGCTCCGCTCGCCCTTCAGATAGGCCTGATAGCGTGTCGGCCCGGCATGATAGGCGGCAAAAAGTCCCGGAAAGCCGAAGCGGTCGCGCATCTCACTCAGATAGGCCGTGCCCGCCAGAATATTGTCGCGCGGATCATGCGGATCGGGGCCGAGCCCATGTCGCGCCCGCAGTTCGGCATAGGTCGCGGGCATCAGCTGCATCAGTCCCATTGCGCCCGCAGGCGATGTGATCGGCGCGTCGTTCAGCAGAGTCCGGCCACCGCTTTCCGCCTCGATGACGGCCTCGATCCAGTGCGCCGGAATACCGAAATGCCGCGCGGCTTCGGCGATGAGGGGCCGCCATCGCGCCATGTTCCTTGCTTCCGGATCGACCACTATGCTCATGGTGGCTAGTGGTGTGAGGCCATGCTCCGGCTCTGCGCTGCGGATCGCATGGGCGAGAACCAGCGTCAGAATATCCATAGCGGTACCAGCCTGCCGATGACGAGCGCCCGCTCGACCAGCCCGAAATACCGCCCATCGAAAGAGCTGGGTTCGCCTTCGGCGAGCAGCAAAACATGATAGCCGCCGAGCCTCTCGCAGCCCCGCCAGCGCGGCATAAGGCGGCCCTCGCCGTCCAACTCCAGCCGCCGCACCGCGTGCCGCCCGTTGATCGTGAGGTCGTTGCCGGTCATGCAGACCGTATCGAACCGGCTGGCCGCAACGCGCTTGATCAGCAGGGCATCGCGCGCGAGATAGTGCCGTTCGTCGGCAATGCGTCGTGCCTCTTCCGGCAAGCGCGCCAGCACAAGATCGCCCCGGACAAAATCCGGCGAGAGACGCAGATAGAGCCCGCGCGGGGCGCTGGCGCTTGCGTTCCAGACGAGACGCGGCAGTGGGTCGAGAAGCGCCGTCGCGCCGATCAGGCCGATGCCGAACACAGTCCAGAGAAGAAGACGCCTGCGGCGGTGCGGGTGTTTCGGGCCGCGCGGAGACCGCATGGGCACCAGCGCGCCGCTCTCGGCGATGAGGGAGAGCCGCTCACTCATCGGAGGTCGAGCGCTTTGCCCGCTCCCGCGACCAGGCGTCGAGATCGTCGATGTGATAGCGCACATAACGGCCATGCTTGCGGTATTCGGGGCCACCGCCGACGACGCGCATCTTTTCCAGCGTGCGCTCGGAGAGGCCGACATAGTGCGCGGCCTGCGGCGTGTTGAGAAAGGGACTGCCCTTCTTGGCATTCGCAGCCCGGGTCGCGTCGTCATCCATGGGGCACCTCGCATGTAACCCACGCGCGAATCGCGCAAGGAAGCCCCACCACGGCAAGGATCGGAAAAAGAGGTCCGGTGACCGAGCGGCGAATATCCGGCCACGTCGTTTCGCCAGCGCAACAGATCGCAGAAGGGAAAAGCCTCCGCGCCCGGAGGGACGCGGAGGCGATGGTGTGACGTCAGTCGACGGGATTCCAGATCAGCGCGAAGGTCTCGTCGTCATCCTGACCGGCGGCGCGGCCGAGATTCGCGTAGAGCCGGCGCGGCCCGAATTCCGGGGCGGCGAGGCTGAGGCTCACATAGTCCCGGCCCGAAGTTTCGCCGGTACGCGTCCAGCCCGCGCCGATCTCGACGCCCTGCGTGAGGACGCGGAAGTCCGGCTGCGCCTCGGCGCTTTTCGCCGCATTGGGCACGATATCGATCTCGGCGCGGATGGTCAGTGTCTTCAACTGGCCCTTGTAACCGCCGCTCGACTGCTTGGTGACATATCCGATTGCAGGCATGGTCTTTCTCCTTCGATGAACGCCGAGGGGTCCATTCCCCTCGCGATGGCGAACCCCGATGGGCGCGGCAGCCGCCCGCCGAACCGGAGGCCGGAGCGCAAGCGCAGGACCCGAGCGCCGGGCTTTTTTGAAGCGAAGCGACCCCGCGAGGAGCGCGCGGCAGCGCGCGGGGAAAAAAGCCCGGCGCGACGGTTTCGGGCGGGCGGTAGCGCCCATAGGTATCGCCGCTCAAGCGAGGGAATGACCCCGGTGACGCCCCTGCCGAAGGAGGAGAGAGCCCTTGCAATCCATGCGCGCCAAGCTTCCTGAGGCGGACGGGCCGGATGATGAAGGCCGGAGCGATAGATCGATTCAACACCGAAGCGACACGCCGACAACACCGGAAAGCGCTCATGCGGGAGAGTAGGATGCGGCAGATGCGTGGCGAAGAGCGAGCGATGAGAGCCCTGCCTTACCACCGGAACGCGGCCAAGCGCGCCCACATCGCGTTCCCGCATGTTGCTTGACGACGGCTTCACTGCCTCTGAAATCATGTCCGCGATCACGCCGCCCTCGCGACTCCGGAGCGCGGCAGGCGATGAATAACGATCTGTTCGCT
>JAJLKS010000410.1:0-5302 GCA_033838765.1 Alphaproteobacteria bacterium | reverse complement strand
CGCGAGCAGCTGCTCGATGCCGTCTGGGGGTCGGATGTCTATGTCGAGGCGCGCACTGTGGACGTGCATGTCGGCCGCTTGCGCAAGGCGCTGAACAACAAGGGCGAGAAGGACCCGATCCGCACCGTCCGCTCCGCAGGCTATTCGCTCGACGAGCAGTTCCATAGCTGAGGCCTGAAAACCGGAACCGGCGCCCGCATTTCTGCGGACGCCGGTCCTTTCTTCCCCTCATATCCCCCGACAAGCCGGAATGCCTGCCCGCCTAGCTGACGAGGCGGTCCTTTCGGATGCCTGCATTGCGGTCGCGGTTCCGCCGCGCCTGCACCGGCTGATAGGCCATGCGCGCATGGTCGGTGCAGTAGGGCGAACCGTGATCGGCGCCGCGGCCGCAGAAATGGAAGCCGGGGCGGCCCGGATCGCCGATCGGCCATTTGCAGGTGTGCTCGGTCAGGGTGAGCACAGTCGCGCGTTCGGCTGGTTCGAGGCCGCGTTCCTCGGCGCGGGCGGGCTCGCGCCGCTCGCTGCCCGTGTCGCGGTCGAGCTCCTCATGGCGGGCTTCGGCCGTCAGCGGGTCGGGCCGGCCCCGGACGAGGGTGCGGGGCGCCTGCGGCCGGGCACGGGCAGGGCGGCTCGGCGTTGCGCGGCCCGAAAGACCGAGCCTGTGCACCTTGCCGATCACCGCATTGCGGGTGACGCCGCCGAGCTGCTTGGCGACCTGGCTGGCGCTCAGGCCTTCGGCCCAGAGCTTCTTCAGCAGTTCGACGCGTTCATCGGTCCACATGGTGTTCCCTTCCCCTTCAGAGCCGTTCAAAGCCCGTTTGGATGCATGAGCCGGTTCCCCGCCGGCACTGGCCCCGAAATCCCTGCAGGGCGCTCCGCGAGGCGGAGAAAGGCCCTGAAGCATCCCACTAGATTTCGTGGTCGTTAACGGGAAATATACAATATAGGGGCCGAAAATCGCAACCGGCGAGCCGTCCCGCGCTGTCCTTATCCACAGAAAAGAGCGGAATTGCAGGGTTTTCCACGGTTTTGGCCGGTTCCCGCCTTGCCCGGCTGCCGGGCACGCCCCACATCGGCCTCAACTTCCCGCATTGCAGCCTGCGCGGGCCTCGTCTATGCCTGCCTTGCGGTCCCGTCCGGCCCCGAGAAAAACCCGAGAAAAAGAGGACAGAGATGAGCGAGAGTTCCTATCCGCAGGAAGGCGCGCGCCGCTTCGGCGCTGTGAACTGGCTCGGCGTCTGGACGCTCTATCTGAAGGAGGTGCGCCGCTTCTGGAAGGTGATGACGCAGACCGTTGCCGCCCCGGTCATTACCACGCTTCTCTATCTCGCGATCTTTGCGCTCGCCATCGGCAAGTTCCGGCCGGATGTGCATGGCGTGCCCTTCATCGAGTTCCTCGCGCCGGGCCTCGTCATGATGACGATGATCCAGAATGCCTTTGCCAACACCTCCTCCTCGATCCTGATCTCGAAAATCCAGGGCAATATCGTCGATGTGCTGATGCCGCCGCTATCGGCAGGCGAGCTCAATGTCGGCATTGCGCTTGCTGGTGTCACGCGCGGCCTTGTCTGCGGGCTCGTGACGGCGGCTGCCATGCTGCCTTTCGTGGATATGGGCATCGCCCATCTCTGGGCGGTGCTTTTCTACGCGGCGGGCGCCTCGCTGATGCTGGCGCTGCTCGGCATTCTGGGCGGCGTCTGGTCGGAGAAGTTCGACCATTTGCAGGCGGTGACGAATTTCATCGTCCTGCCGCTGACCTTCCTGTCCGGCACCTTCTACTCAGTGACGCAGCTCCCCGACTTTGCCCATGAGCTGACCAGGTGGAACCCCGTCTTCTACCTGATCGACGGCTTCCGCTACGGCGTCACCGGCCATGCCGACGGTTCGATTGCCACCGGCATCGCCATCGTGATCGGCGCAAACCTCGTCCTCTGGACCGCGTGCCACATGCTTTTCAAGACGGGCTACCGGCTCAAGGCCTGAAACCGGGTAAAAATCGTTACGCGGAGGATCGGTCCACGAGATTGACAGGTCAGGGTCCGCGCCCTAATACTCCATTGCTTCTCGGACTGCCGCCCCGCGCGGGGCGGCTTTTTCTATTGGCGGCCCCCGGCGGGGCCGGTGAGGAGCCCCCGAAAGGGGTATCAGGGTATGATCGGCATGATCCTCTACGGGAAACGACGAGGCTGACAGCGAGAAGGGGGCGGGCAGGTGCCTGAAGCCCCCGCAGGAAACTGCTGTCTCGCCGGATCGCCCGGAGCCCCTGAGAGCCGCAACAGAACCCTCGGCATTTCTCCCGGCATTCGCGAACGGCGTCGTTCAAAAGGATTTGTGAGAAGGACCGACTTCCGTGATTACGCCTGTTTTGCCGACCTATGCGCGGGCCGACCTCGAATTCGAGCGGGGCGAAGGCCCCTGGCTCATCACCGAGAAGGGCGAGCGCTATCTCGACTTCGGGGCGGGCATCGCCGTCAATGTCGTGGGCCATGCGCATCCGCATCTGATCGCCGCCCTGACCGAACAGGCGGGCAAGGTCTGGCATACCTCGAATATCTTCCGCATTCCCGGACAGGAAAGGCTCGCACGGCGTCTCGTGGAGGCGACGTTCGCGGACACGGTCTTCTTCACGAATTCCGGCGCCGAAGCGCTCGAATGCGCGATCAAGATGGCGCGGAAATATCATGCGGCGGGCGGCGCGCCCGAACGCTATGAACTCATCACCATGGAGGGCGCCTTCCATGGCCGCACGCTCGCGACGATAGCGGCCGGCGGCCAGAAGAAATATCTCGAAGGCTTCGGCCCGGCCATGCCCGGCTTCCCGCAAGTTCCTTTCTGCGATCTGAAGGCGCTCGAAGCAGCGATCGGCCCGGCAACGGCGGGCATTCTGATCGAGCCCATTCAGGGCGAAGGTGGCATTCGCGTCATCCCGAACGAAGACCTGCGGCGCATCCGTGCATTGTGCGACGAGAAGGGCATTCTTCTGGTGCTAGACGAGGTTCAGACCGGCGTCGGCCGCACAGGCAAGCTCTTCGCGCATGAACTGGCGGGCATCACGCCAGATATCATGGCGGTGGCGAAGGCACTGGGCGGTGGCTTTCCCGTCGGCGCCTGCCTTGCAACCGAAGAGGCCGCGCGCGGCATGACGGCGGGCACACATGGCTCGACCTTCGGCGGCAACCCGCTCGCCATGGCTGTCGCCAATGCCGTGATGGATCTCGCGCTGGACGAAAAGTTCCTGCCGCATGTGCAGATGCTCGGTCTGAAGCTCCGGCAGAAACTCGCCATGCTTGCCGACCGCTATCCGCGGATCGTGGAAGGCGTGCGCGGCGAGGGGCTGATGCTTGGCCTCAAATGCCGGGTGACGAATACCGATCTCGTGGCGGCGCTGCGCGAGGAAAAGATGCTCGCTGTCGGCGCAGGCGACAATGTCGTGCGGCTTCTGCCGCCGCTCAACATCGATGAATCGCATCTCGACGAAGCGATGGAAAAGCTGATGGCCGCATGCAGCAAGCTCGATGCCGCACTCGACGGCGATGCGAAGGCCGCAGGAGCAAAGTCATGAGAGCCACGGCAACGAAGAGACATTTTCTCGATCTCGACACGGTGGCGGCGTCCGATATCCGCGCCATTCTCGACAATTCCGCCGAACGCAAGAAGGGGCGCGCGGGCCTCGGCCAGGCCGAGCCGGATGCCGACAAGCCGCTCAAGGGCCGGCTGCTCGCCATGCTGTTCGAAAAGCCGTCGACACGGACCCGCGTTTCCTTCGACGTTGCCATGCGCCAGCTTGGCGGCGAGACGCTGCTGCTGAATGGCGGCGACACGCAGCTTGGCCGCGGGGAAACCATTGCCGATACGGCGCGCGTCCTCTCGCGCTATGTCGATGCCATCATGATCCGCACGACAGACCACGCAAAGCTCATCGAACTTGCGGAATATGCAACCGTCCCCGTCATCAACGGGCTGACGGACCGTTCGCATCCCTGCCAGATCATGGCCGATGTAATGACCTTCGAGGAGCACAAGGGGCCGATCGGGGGCCGCCGCGTCGCCTGGGTCGGCGATGGCAACAATGTCGCGACCTCGTGGATACATGCCGCGACGCAACTCGAGTTCGAACTGCGCATTGCCTGTCCGCCGGAGCTTGCGCCGTCGCAGGAAGCGCTCGACTGGGCGAAGGCAAAGGGTGCGAAAGTGTCGCTGACGACCGATCCCTATGAAGCGGTCGACGGCGCCGATTGCATCAATGCCGACACCTGGGTGTCGATGGGCGACAGCGAAAAGGAAGCGGCGCATCGTCACAATCTTCTCGCGCCCTATCAGGTGAATGCGCGTCTGATGGCGGCCGCCGGCAAGGACGCGATCTTCATGCATTGCCTGCCGGCCCATCGCGGCGAGGAAATGACTGAAGAGGTGATCGACGGTCCGGCCTCCGTCGTTTTCGACGAGGCGGAGAACCGGCTTCACGCGCAAAAGGGCGTGCTGGCCTGGTGTTTCCGTTGAGCGGCGGGAACCCGATCTTCATGGACGACCTTGTGCAGCCTTTCCAGATCGAGGGGCTGGGTATTCGCGGCCGCATCGTCAGGCTCGGTCCGCTCGTAGACCGTGTGCTGAAGGCTCATGCCTATCCCGAGCCCGTGTCGCGGCTGCTCGGCGAGGCGCTCGCGCTCACCGTCATGATCGGGTCCGCGCTGAAATTCGACGGGCGCTTCATCCTGCAGACGCAGAGCAAGGGCCCGGTCGGCATGCTGGTCGCAGACTTCCAGTCGCCGGGCAGCATTCGCGGCTATGCGCAGATGGATGAAGCGCGTGTCGCCGAAGCGCTGGAAAGCGGCCGGACATCGCCTGCCGACCTGCTGGGCGAAGGTTATCTGGCGCTCACGATCGACCAGGGCCCGGACATGGAGCGCTATCAGGGGATCGTTTCGCTGCATGGCGAGGGCCTCAGCCACAGCGCGCACGAATATTTCGCAAGCTCCGAACAGGTGGCAACGCGCATCCGCCTTGCCGCCGGCCCCTATTATCACCGCGAGGCCGGCGGGACGGAAAAGAACTGGCGCGCCGGTGCCATCATGATCCAGCACATTGCGCGCGATGGAGGCCTCACCGGATATCGCGAGGCGGAAGACGAAAGTCCCTATACCGAAGAAGAGGAAAACTGGAATCGCGCCTCGATCCTGCTCGACACTGTTGAGGATCACGAACTCCTCGACCCCGCGCTTGAGCCGAACCGGCTGCTCTACCGGCTCTTTCACGAGGATGGCGTCCGCGCCTACGACCCGGCGCCGGTCGAGTTCTCCTGCCG
>JAJLKS010000409.1:0-2765 GCA_033838765.1 Alphaproteobacteria bacterium | reverse complement strand
ATAACGATCTGTTCGCTCATGAAAAAGAGCGGGCGGCGAAGGACGACGCCCGCAAAGTTTTAGGCCTTCCCGAAATATCCCGCGACGCGATGCCATGCCTCGGCGGGCGCGAAGTCGCCATCCTCGCGATAGGCCCGCGCCGGAACATGCATCCAGCGCGGCAGCCATGTGCCGACCTTCGCCCGGCCATTCGTGCCTGCGAGACAGTCGCGGATGATCTGCTTCTGGACGGAGGCCTTCTCGGCGACATTCTGGTCGGCGACACTCTTTCCGGCTATGTCGGCCAGCATCGCATTGATCGTGCTCCTGTCGCGCAGCAGTTCGAAGAAGGGCGCGTCCGGCTCCCAGACCGGGCCCATGTCGCGCTTCAGCACCACCGCCAGCGCCTCGACCGCCGCGCTCCCGACCTGCAATGTCTCGCCCATCACAGTGGCGAGCACATTCATGACCTCCTCGTCATTGAGCATCAGCAGCTTGGCGAAGAGGGCGATGGTCGCCTCCGCGTCGCCGTGCGGCGCGGTGAGGTTTTCGCGCTCTTCCGGAAGACCGAGCAGGGCCCGGATATTGGCCTGCCAGCCCCGGAAGGCACGTTCGGCGACATTGGCCGCGAGGCTCTTCGCGATGGCGTCGGACGCCGCTTTCTGCGGCTCCGGCGTCACCTGCCAGAGCGCCGATCCGGCGATGACATGCGCGAGCATCAGCCGCAGCGCGATGCCGGGATGGTCCAGCAATTCGGCGCGCACGGCGGCATGGCGATGCAGTTCGATATAGTTGCGCATCGCTTTGGTCACCTCGGGCCGGGCGGCGCGGAGCTCCGCTGCATCATTGCCCGCGCCCTCGTGTTTTGCCTTGCGGCGCGCCTCCGCGCGGGAGAGATATCCCTCATGGAAACTGACCTCGCCGCGGCCTGAGACCTCGACATAGACCTTGCCGCCCTTCTTCTTCGGGACCTTCTCGTAGTCCCATGCGGGGAAGTGCTCGCCGGGCTCCATAACGATCACCTCACTCCAGCCCGCCTCGCGCAGCGCGTCTGCTTTGGCTGCAATGGCCTCGCCCTGCTTGCGCCAGAAGAGGTCCGGATCGGCGAAGTACCCTTCCTCGCCGAAAAGATCGGTGACGATTTCGCCCTCGTAAGTATCGAGCGGGAAGAGCGCCGCGCCGGTCGCAATCGACTGGCCGCCGAAGAGCCATTGCTTCAACCGGTGGCCGGTCGGACAGGCGTTCCGGTCCGCCTTCCAGAGCTTCCACCATTCCTTCTGCTTCGCCTGCGAGGCAAGCGTCAGATGGCGGATCGATGCGGCGTCGATCTTCTCCGCCCGATAGGCCGCGCGGATCGGCGCGATCAGCGTGCCGAGCGCGAGGCGGCGCTTCACCATCAATTCGGTAAGACCGAAAGTCGCGGCGATGTCGGCGACGGATTTCCCCTCGCGGGTAAGCCGCGCGAAACACTCATACTGGCTCATCTCGTCGGGATCGAGACGGGCGATGTTCTCGATCAGCGAGGCTTCGAGCGCGGCGGCATCGTCGCCGGACTCCATTACGGCGCAGGGCAAGGGCTCGACTTCGCCCTGCTCTTCCTTCACCGCCTTGGCCGAGAAATAGCGCCGCCGTCCGGCGACGATTTCATAGGCGTTGGGCTCCGCCTCGACGGGGCGCACGAGAAGCGGCTGCAGGATGCCGCGCGCCCGGATCGAGGGCAGGATGTCGTCGATATCGGGCGGGCGCTTGCCATGCCGCATATTGATCGCGGCGGGGCGCAGTTCATCGATCGGGATGTGACGCAGTTCCATTGGTGTCTCCTTTCGTGTTTTCGGGGGTGGGGCTCGGGCTCTCCGCCGCTTCAAGCGGCAGAGAGAAATTCGACCAGTCGGCGAGCGCGTAAGTGCCGCCCGCCGCATCGATATGAAGGCCGGGCGTGCCGGGCGCGGCGCCCTCGGTGTCGTGGTCATGGACATGGACGCGGGCGCGTCCGCCCTCGATCTCGACCTGTTGCACGACGCCGCCGGAAACCGTGACGGTCACGGCGACGGGCTCACCGCGCTCCGAGAAGCGCGGCGGCACAGGGAGCGAGGAGGCAAACTCCCGCCATGGATCGGCATCGTCGCCTTCGGCAACGGCATCGATGAAGGTCGGGCCGCAATCGTCGAGTGGCTTCCAGCCGTCGCTCTCATTGGCGGTGACGATGGCCCTCTCCAGTGCCTCCGCGAGCGTGTCGGCCTCGACCGCCACGATATTGGCGTAATAGGCGGCAAAGCCGCATTGCACCGTCCATTTCTTCATGGGTGTCTCCTTCAGAACAGACTCAGCTGGTTGCGGGCGTCCTCGTCGAAGAGGCCGATGTTCAAGGGCTTCTGGGCTTTGCGCGGGCGCAGCGGCGCGGCCATGAAGGCCGCCAGCCGGTCGCGCTCGCGGATCGGCGCGACGCCCGGCATGAGGCCCTGCTCGCCTTCGGGCGTCTTTTCGGAGTCGAGAGGCGGGTGCTCGCTCATGCCGCCCTCCCCGCGCCCGTCTCTGTGCCCTCCGCGCGGAAGGCCAGCAGGAAATCCGCCGCCTTGGAGGCGAGGCTCGCGGCGCGGAAGATGGCACGCTCATCGTCGCGCAACAGGTCGAGCCATGAGGCGATATAGTCCGCATGGCGCACCGTCGGCACGATGCCGAGCGCGGCGCAGACAAAGGCGCTCGCCATTTCGGCGACGAGTTCCTCCGCCGCATAGGCGCGCGAGCCAAAACGCCCGGAAAGATCGCGCGCCAGCCGCGAGGGGTGG
>JAJLKS010000408.1:0-9162 GCA_033838765.1 Alphaproteobacteria bacterium | reverse complement strand
GTGCTCTCTCATTTTCCCGAAAACTGTCCGCCTACGGTTATAACCCAGCACATGCCGGAGCACTTCACCGCGAGCTTTGCGACCCGGCTCGATCGCATTTGCGCGCCGAAAGTCGCGGAGGCGACGGAAGGGGCGCCGCTGTCGCCGGGCCATGTCTATCTGGCGCCGGGCGGGCGAAGCCATCTCGAAGTCGCTGGTATCGGCGTATTTCGCTGCAAGCTCTCCGAAGGAGAGGCTGTCAGCGGACATCTGCCGTCCGTCGATGTGCTCTTTCATTCCGTTGCGCGCTGCGCAGGCCGCCGCACCATAGGCGTGATCCTGACGGGCATGGGCCGCGACGGCGCCAAGGGTCTTGCCGCCATGCGCCAGGCGGGGGGCATGACGCTCGGACAGGACGAAGCATCTTGCGTGGTCTACGGCATGCCGCGCGCCGCCTTCGAGGCGGGAGCTGTCGAGCGGCAGATGCCGCTTGAAAAGCTAGGGCCGGAAATCATCAGACAGTGCGGTTTACGTTCGGAAGGAGTGCAACATGCCCGCAGCATCTAAAGTAAGGGCCGTCATTGTCGACGACCAGATGACCATGCGCACGCTTGTGCGCACCGGTCTGCAACAGATCGGCATTACGGAGATTCGCGATTTCGGCGGCGCCGGCGAGGCGTTGCAGAATTTGCGGACGCAGCCCGCCCATCTCGTCATTTCCGACTTCAATATGCCGGGGATCGACGGGCTGGAGTTCTTGCGTCAGGTCCGTGCCGATCCGGTTCTCAAGAACACGGCCTTTCTGCTGCTCACAGGCCGTGCGGACAAGGAGCTGGTGCAACGTGCCGCGCAATACGGCGTGAACAATTATGTCGTGAAGCCGTTCACCGTTGCCGGCCTCAAGCAGAAGCTTGAGCAGGTATTCGGTCCTCTCACCTGATCGCCGCAGTCCCATGCATGCATACCGGTCAACGCTGGAAGGCTCGCCGCGCAGGTTCAGGAACCCGCGCGACGGCGACTGGTATGTGCAGGTCACGCAGGGCGAGACCTATGTGACGAAGAGCGAGGACGAGGTGCTGACCACGGTCCTCGGATCGTGCGTTTCCGCGTGTATCCGCGATCCGCTCATGCGCGTCGGCGGCATGAATCATTTTCTTCTGCCGGATGCGGACCGGAGCGGTCGCGACAGTCAGCGTTATGGCGCACATGCAATGGAACTCCTCATCAACAAGATACTCAAGCGTGGCGGCCTCCGGCAGCGTCTCGAGGCAAAGATATTCGGCGGAGCCAATGTGATTTCTTCCGGCGCGGAGATCGGTTCCCGGAATGCCGCCTTTGCCAGGCAGTACCTGCTGGATGAAGGTATCCGGCTCGTCGGCGGGGATGTCGGCGGAACGCAGGCGCGGCGGATTCAATACTGGCCCGTGTCGGGCCGCGTCCGGCAGCTCGCCATTTCCACGGATGTGAGACCGATCGTCGAGCTCGAGGTCAGGAGCGCCCGGTCGATCGTCGAGGAGGCTGATGATGTCGAGCTCTTCTGATGCCTTGCCGGAATGGCCTTGGGGTGCAGGTGACGGGAAGCCGGGCGGTGCAGTCGCCCTTCTGGCAGCAGTCTCTGCCGAAGTCGCGTCGATCGCAGGAGAAATCACCGTGCTGGGCGACCGGCTGGCGGTTTGTGCTGAAGTGGATCCTGCTACGCCGTCAACGGACATGCAGATGTTCGATCTCATCAGCCAGAACGCGCAGGCGCAGGCGCGATTGCTCGCTGAGCTTGTTCGTTGCATCGCCGGGGGCGATGAGGCCGAAACCGGGCCGCTGCGCATGGCGATTGACGCGGTCCCGTTCCATAACACGAGACAAAGACTTTATGCGGCGCTCGATGGCGCGGCTGTGCCTCCTGCAGGCAGTCCTTCCGATGAGGGCTGCCACGACACCGACTGGTTCTAGGAGATCGGGTCGGTGTCGAAATACGAAAGCATGAACTTTTCCAAAGTGAAGGCGCTGATCGTCGACAGCGATCAGTTCGCAGTCGAGATTCTCGGTCAGATTCTGGAAGGCTTCGGACTGCCCGAAGCCCGATCCACCGACAATACGGAATCCGCGCGGGACATCCTTCTTGAAGGCAAGTTCGACCTCCTGATCTGCGAGGCGATGCTCAAGGACGGTCCCGGCACGAGCCTTGTGCGTTGGGTGCGTTCTCAGGCCAATCCGCGTGTGCGCTACATGCCCGTGGTCATGCTGACCGGCCACACTCAGCTCGGATATGTCGAGAGCGGCCGCGACAGCGGCGTCAATGTCGTGGTCAAGAAGCCTGTATCGCCGATGGTTCTCTTCGACCGGCTGGTGTGGTCGGCCAATTCGCCGCGGCCGTTCATCGAAACCGATACCTATGTCGGCCCCGACCGGCGCTTCAAGTTCATGGGACTTCCCGAAGGTGGCGGCCTGCGCAAGACCGATCTGGACGGCGACATCGGCGAAGCGACCGAGCCCAATCTATCCCAGGATGAGATCGACGGCTTCATGAAGCCTGCTCGTATGATGGTGTTTGAATGAAGAAGAGCGAGTCGGCGCGCGTCGTCTACTACCGGAACAGTCTGCATTACCTTCTCAACAGCGGTGGCGGGACCACGCGCGAGCAGGCGGTGGCTGCCGCCCACAGAAATGTCGAGAGCCTTGCGGTCGACCTGCTTCCGCTTCTGCATGATGAGATAAGCCAGCTTGAGGAACTTGTTTCGGCCGCGCCGGAGTCTCTTACCGAGGATGTGCTTCGCGAAATCTTCCACCGTCAAAGCGTCATCTACAACCTTGCCGGTACATTCGGCTGCGAGGGCTTGCTGCAGGTTTCCGCAAGCCTCGGCGATCTCCTTGCGGACATGATCGAGTTCAACCTGCGTCCGAAGGAACCGATCCACGTCCATGTCCGCGCGGCAAGGATGTTCGCATTGGACATGCCGCCCGTTCTCGATGAGGCGCAGGCGGCGCTTATCAACCATCTTGCGCATGTCAGGGAGTTCCTGCGCAGCGAAGCCAGGGGTAAGTCGCCTGTTTGAAGCCTAGCGGCCAGCGGCACGGCAATTGCTTTTCAAATGGCAATCGAGGGTGGGCGCGCTTGTTGCGCCGCCGCTGTGCTGAAATCGAATAATGGTGCCCCAAAATGAAACAGTTTCTGTCTCTTTCCCGTCAGCGGATACTGGCAAGCGCTGTCACGGCGGCAGTGGCCGCTGGTGCGGTTCTCTATGTTCTGGTGAGCGCAACGCCGGCTCATGCCTGCGCCGGCGGGAACTACAACTTCAATTCCAACTACAATTTCAATTCGAACACCAACATCAATTCGAATTCGAATTTCAACAGCAATTCGAACTCCAACTCCAACTCGAATTCGAGCTCCTTCACGATCCGGCAGAGCGTTTCGGGCTGATGTCTAGAAAGGGCAGGCCTGCATAAAAGTGCAGTGCCGCCCATCGGACGGGTGGCGAAGGCTGAGCGTCTCGGCGTGGAGTTGCAGGCGCGGCGCGGCGGCCAGCGCATCACCCTCGGCGTAGAAGCTGTCGCCCAGTATCGGGTGGCCGATGCTCAGCAAATGAACGCGGAGCTGGTGCGAGCGGCCGGTGAGCGGGGAAAGCTCCAGCCGTGTTGCACCTTCTTCCCGCCCGGCAACCTTCCACTCCGTAATCGCTTTCCGTCCCTTCGCGAAGTCGATCTTCTGCTTCGGCCGGGCATCCGGGTCGGTTGCGAGCGGCAGATCGATGCGTCCGCTTTCACCGTCCACCCGGCCCCAGACCCGCGCAATATAGGTTTTCGAAAGCGTGCGTCTTTCGAATTGCAAGCCGAGATGGCGTTGCGCGGGCCGGTTCATCGCCATGACCACGATGCCGGATGTCTCACGGTCGAGGCGGTGGACGAGCAGCGCCTGCGGGAAGCTCTCCTTCACCCTCGTTTCAAGGCAATCGCGATGCGCCTCGGGTTTGCCGGGTACGCATAGTAGCCCGCTTGGTTTGTCCAGAACGATGATGTCCTCATCCTGATGAAGGACCGTGAGCCAGGGCTCTGCGGGAGGGCAGTACTCGAAGGCCGGGGCGCGTTCCAGATCCATTGTCATGGCGCGTGCCGCGCGGCGGGAGGCTGCGTGCCCGCTTCGGCCGCGGTTCGAATCAGCTCCCGCTTGGCGGCTGCGGAGAGCTGCTTCAGGGCATATTCTTCCCGCTGGGCCTCGGCGCGGCTGCCATATCGGCGGACAAGGACGATCCTTTGCGGCTTGTAGCTGCGGGTGAACTTCGCCCCCTTGCCTGCGGAATGGGCGCGGAACCGCGCCTCCGGATCGAGGGTAATCCCTGTATAGAGGCGGCCTCCGGCGCATTCCAGAATGTAAAGGTACCAGTCCCGGCTTTCTGAACTTTCGGTTCTACTATGCGTCAAGGCATCACTTTTCGCTTTTATTGTCGCCCGCGATCCCGTTATCATTTTTCAGCTTCTGGGGAGGAGCGGGGGAATGAACGAGAATAGCACTCTGAGATATCTGGGCGAAGCCTATGGCAACGTCTGCGCCAATCTCGACATGGTCTGGTCGGTGCTCGTCAGCGATACGGCAATCCAGATTTACACGCTCGTTGCGGCGCTTGCCTTTGCAGCCTATGCCGTTTCGTTCGTGACGAGGAGCCTGCAGGATTTCGCAGGCGCGATGCGCGCCGCCTTTCGCCGGACCTGACGGGAAAGACGCCAGACCGGACTGATGACGGGCCGCCGCGGCCGGTCCGCGGACGGACGCTCTTTCGGCTGTTTGCCGCAGTGACGCCCGGCCACAAAAAGTGTTAGATGCTCGCCATTGAGTTGTCTGGCAGCCATAACATGAAAAAAAGACGGAGCGGCGCTATCCGGGGCCTTGCGCAGGTCGGCACGCGCAAGAAGCCTGACGGAAGCACATTCGGCGATGTTCTGGACTCGCTCGGCGACCGCAGCTTTGGCTGGTCATTCATTCTGGTCGGCTTCACCAACATGCTGCCTCTGCCGCCAGGTGCCAATCTGATCCTCGGCCTTCCGATCCTGTTCATTGCCACCCAGATGGCCTTGGGCCGGCCAACGCTCTGGCTTCCCGGCTTCATCACACGGCGCTACATCTCGCGTGCGCGCTGGCGCGCGGGCGCATTGAAGGCGCTGCCGATTGCGAGGCCGCTCTCGCGCTTTACGCGTATCAGATATAAGAGCCTCTTTCAGGGCCGGGCCGAACGGCTTCTCGGCGTTCTGATGCTGGTGACGGGTATCGTACTCTGCACGCCGTTGCCACTTACGGGCTGGCTGCCGGCTATTTCCTGCTTCGTCGTCGGGATCGGGCTTGTCGAGCATGACGGTGCGATCGTCGCACTCGGCGCGACGATCGGCATTGTTGCAATTGCCGTTGGCGTTGCGATGGCTGCCGCGATCTATCTCGGCATCAGCTATGCGAGCACCTGACGGGCTTCAGCCAAGATCGTATTTTCCGCCTCGCTCGATGCCGCGCTTGTAGGCGTCGCGCGCCTGCATGCGCGAGAGATAGGCCGTCAGCCCCTTGAACGGAGCGAGCAGGCCGAGCGACTTTGCCGCTTCCAGCACGAATGTGATCTGAATGTCGGCGCCGGTCAGATGGCTGCCGACGAAAAAGTCGCGATTTCCAAGTGCCTGTTCCAGATAGCCGAAATGGTTCTGGATCTCGCTTTCGAGGCGCGGGCGGAGCGGCGCCGCCGCATCGCCGAGGCGCATCGTGTAGAGCGTCAGCATCACCGGCAGCATGGCCGACCCTTCGGCATAATGCAGCCAGTGGAGATAGGGCACGAAATCCGCCGAGTCCTCACGGGGCATCAGCTTGTCGCGGCCATATTTGCGGATCAGATATTCGACGATGGTGCCGGATTCGGCGACGGTCGTGCCATTGTCGGTGATGACCGGCGATTTACCGAGCGGGTGGACCGCCTTCAGGCTGTCAGGCGCGAGGTTTGTCGTGGCGTCCCGCTGGTAGCTTTTGATTTCGTAGTTCTGTCCCAGTTCTTCAAGCAGCCAGAGGATGCGCTGCGACCGGGAATTGTTGAGATGGTGGACCGTAATCATGGATAACCTCGCAATGTGAGTGAGCCGACGCTAGCGAGGCTTTTGCCTTGCGTCCAGAATCACATGAAGCAAATGAAAAAGGCCGGACCCGAGGGTCCGGCCAATCCATTCGCGCTGCAGCAGCGGAATTCAGGCGACGGTGAGATTCGCCGCCGAGGTCTTGCCGCGCTCGGTCACGAGTTCGTAATTGATCTGCTGACCTTCATTGAGGGTGCTCATGCCCGCGCGTTCAACGGCGCTGATATGGACGAATACGTCGCGGCCGCCATCGGACGGCTGAATGAAGCCGTAGCCCTTCTGCGTGTTGAACCACTTCACGGTACCTGTAGCCATTTCTAAGTCTCCTGTCGCATTTGCATGCGGTATTCACCGCGCGCCCATCGCGCGGCGTGTACAACCTGGTCTTTGGGAGTCTTGAAAGGCCCTTAGGGCAACGCAGGCAAGGCAGGCCAAAAGTAAGATTGCCGGATAAGCGAACAGGATAAGGCCGCGCAAGTCAAATCAAATTGAATTCGCGATGGTGTCAGCCGTCCCGGCGCAGCTTCGCATGCACGGTATCGATCGCCCGGTCTATCGCGTCCTTTGCGCTTGCTGTCATGCCGCCGCGCTCATACTGCCGCTTCACCAGCTCTTCCAGCCGCGCCACCATGACGTCGACGCTTTCGCCTTCGCGTTTCACGGCGAAGCCGGGCGGCGGAATGCGGTCTGCGTCTCCGTATTTATTGATCCAGTCCTCGAAGCGCCGCGCCGTATGCAGCACTTCATAGAACTGCCGGCCGGTGTCGCCCTCGCGATTGAAAAGCGAGATGGCGGCGGCCCCCAGCGATACGGGGGCCAGCAGAAGGTCCTTGAGACTGTCGAGCAGGAGCTTGCCCTGAAGTACGGCGACGTCCCGGAGGAGCACCCACCGGGTTACCGGCGGTGCAACGGCGATCAGCTCGTCGGATGGTCTGCCGCGCTCTGCCGTCATGGTGCGGAGGCCCGCCGGGTATCTGCTAGCTGCCGATATTCTTGCGGACGAAGGTCACGGCATAGAAGAGCTCGCCCTCGAACAGGTCCTTCGGGGCGCCCATGCCTTCGATCATCTGGAACTTGCGCTGAACGATCTGGCCTTCCATGCGATAGCCCTTCTCGCTCATGTTCCGGCGATGGAACTCCATCGCGGCCGGGGTGAAGTCCCGTGCGAGAACGGTGATGCGTTCGGGCAGGTCGCTCGTCTTGGTCTCGTCGGCCATCGGTCTCTCTAGCTCTATTATTCGGCACTGTGCCGGCCATCCGGCTGTTTCGGGCAGTATGGGGCGGGGGGCCTGCCTTGTCGATAGTTGCCTTCCCGCGTCAGAAAAGGGGCGACGACGGTGACGCAAGGGATGCCCAGAGCAGCATGCCGCCGAGCAGGACGAGGGCAATGCCGCCTGCAAGCCGGAGCCCAAGCTCGATCCGCCGCGTGCGGGGACTGTCCACAGTGCCCGCAAAGCGAAGCGCCACATTCTTCGAAAACACGGTGAGAATGGCCAGCGCCGAAACGGTGATGGCCGTGCCGACGGACATGGCGACGGCGGACAGGACGCCAACGGCGAAGGCGCCTTGCGTCAGTGCAAACAGCAGAACGAGGATTGCGCCGCTGCAGGGCCTGAGTCCCACCGAGAGGATCATGGCGGCCATGCCCTTCCAGTCCGAAGCCGCACGAATTTCGGCAGGAGTCGGCATATGCGCATGGGCATGATCGTGGCTGCATTCCGGCCCGTGCGGGTGCTCGTGCGAGTGGTCATGCGCATGATGGTGGTGCGCATGGCCATGTCCTCGCGCCCGGCTGGCGGCCTGCCAGATCAGCCAGAGGCCGACGCCCGCGATCAGGATGAAGCTCGCGCGTTCGATCACCGGCACGGCATCTGCTGTGCCCCGGCTCGACAGGCCGATGATCATGGCGAGAATGCCGACGATCAGGATTGCCGTCACGGCTTGCGCAAAGGCAGAAAGAAAGGCGAGCAAGATGCCCCGGTGAACATCGCGCTCATCGGCGAGAAGATAGGACGTGACCACGATCTTGCCGTGGCCGGGGCCTGCCGCGTGAAATACTCCATAGAGAAACGAGATCGAGACGAGGCCCCAGACGGCCGCCACAGACTGCTGCAGGTTCACGGCGCGGAGCGCGCCCGCCATGGCGCGGTAGTAGTCCTGCTGCATGGCGACGATGTAGCGCATCAGATCGGAAAGGAAGCCAGGCTCCGGCGCAGATGCGGGTTCGGTACCCGGCACGGCAAAGGGGCTTTGCGCCAGGGCCGGCAGTGCCAGGGAAAAGGCGAGGGCGGCAAACGCCGCGATCAGCGCTACTCCGTGTCTCATGTGCCCGGCGGACAGGTTACGGTGACAATGGTAGCGAAACTTTCGCCGATCCGCGAATTCTCATCGGTGAAAGCCGTCTCAGGCAGGCCGATCCAGACATTCTCGACATTCGGCGTTTCGCTCTCGACGGCGCATCCTTCGGGAACCTTGCCCGTCATGAGGACCGGGTCTGTCTTCTCATATTCGATAGAGATGTAATAGGAGGGGTCGTAGACCTTCAGCTGCATCGGCGCCGCTTCGACGGGCGCAAGCGGCTCCTTCAGCGGGACGGTGAAGGAAAGCGAAAGGCGTCCGCTCGCTTCATCCCAAGTTGATGTGCCGTCCTCGGCCGTGCCGAGCGCGATGCCGTTTCCGCCGGACGTTATCTCGGTGAAATAATCCCATTCGGCCAGGTTCTGCAGGTTGATCCCGGCAAGTTCGGCGAGATAGGCCGGGTCGTACTGGCCGCCGTCGCGCGGCGCGCCCTCAAGTGCGAATGCCGAGTAGAATTCGTCGAAGGTCCAGGCGATCTGAACGGCGGTCACGCGGCCTTCATCGTCGAAGCGGAGTTCCGTTCGCATGTCGATCCAGACATGCGGGTGGGCGAGGGCAGGGGAAGCAGGCGCACAGAACACCGCCAGCGCAAAAAGCGCCGCGACAAATCCGCCTTTTCTGCTTTCCCCTGCCAGCACCTTGCCTCAGTACCCTTCCAGACCGGCGAAACGGTCGCGGTGGAAATTGCCGTCGCCGAAGCTGGTAGCGGCCACGCGGGCGCGCTTCATG